>JBGASS010000050.1:0-10415 GCA_044229555.1 Holophagaceae bacterium | reverse complement strand
CGCGGTGCGCGAGCCGGACCGCTCCCGGGCCGCGGTGGCCTACCTGGCCACGGACATGAATGTCTACGAGCGCTTCACGCCCCGGGAGCTGCTGAGAATGTTCGGCGAGTTCCAGGGCGTGGACGCCACCGTCGCCGAGCGCCGGGGCCTGCACCTCCTGGAGAAGCTGCACCTCACCGAGTTCGCCGACGTGAAGATGGACGGCTTTTCCAGCGGCCAGAATCAGAAGGTGGGCATCGCCCGGGCCCTGCTCCATGATCCGAAGGTGGTCGTCTTCGACGAGCCCACCACGGGCCTCGACGTGCTCACCGCCAAGACCGTGCTGGACCTGCTGCGGGTCATGAAGGCCGAAGGCCGCGCCGTGGTGGTGAGCACCCACGTCATGCCCCTGGTGGAGCAGATCTGCGACCGGGTCGGCATCATCTACGACGGCCAGCTCCACGGCGACGCCCCCCCGAGGGAGCTGCTGAAGTCCCGCAACGCCACCACCCTGGACGAAGTCTTCTTCCAGCTCGCCGCCGAAAGCGAAGCGGCCTCGATGATGAAGGGGGCCTGAGATGAACTTCGCCTGGCTGGTGTTCAAGAAGGAGATCGTGGAGTTCTTCAAGGACAAGAAGACCGTCTTCTTCGCCCTGGTGATGCCCCTGATCCTGTTCCCGGTCATCTTCACGATGATGGTGAAGATGGGCAAGCGGGACGCCGACCAGCGCCGGGGCCAGCCCAGCAAGGTGGTGCTGGTGGATCCCGGGAATGTCCTGCGCAAGGCCTTCGAGTCCGAACCGGCCAAGTACCAGCTCGTGCCCATGCCGCCGGGCGACTTCCTGAAGGCCATCACCGACGAGAAGGCGGACCTCCTGGTGGAGGTGGAGGCCGCCGCCGCGGAAGCCAAGGCCCGCATGGAGACCTTCCCGGTGAAGGCGACCTTCGACGAGAGCAGCCGCTACTCCGAAACCGCCTTGAAGCGGCTGAAGGAGACCCTCCTCGGCGTGGACAACGCCGTCGTGAAGGAGCGCCTGGCCTCCCTCAACGCGCCAGTCCAGCTGGCGAAGCCCACGCGCATGGAGGCCAAGGACCTTTCGGACATCGGGCGCCAGCTCGCCAAGGGCATGGGTTCCTTCCTGCCCTACGTGCTGCTGATCGTCATGTACGCGGGGGCGATGCAGAACGGCGCCTACATGAGCGCCGGGGAGCGGGAGCGGGGCACCCTGATCAGCCTGCTGGCGACCCGGATGCCTCGTTCCCAGATCATCCTGGGCAAACAGCTCGCCCTCTTCGCCCTGAGCATGCTCGCGGTCCTTTCGAACCTGGCCAGCATGGGCTTCGGAATGGCCAGGATGGGTCAGGAGATCCAGGTCGCCGAGGCCGCCGCCGGCCGGGCCGCCGGCAGCATGGAGGGCTTCTCCGCCATCGCCAACCCCACCACCCTCCTGCTCTGCTTCCTCCTCCTCCTGCCCCTGGCCTTCCTCTTCTCCGCCTTCATCCTCATGGTGGGCACCCAGGCGAAGAACACCCGGGAAGCCACCACGGCCCTCACGCCGGGCATCTTCGTCGTGATCATGCTGGGCGTCTTTTCCATGTCGCCGGGCATCGAGAAGATGGCCGCCCTGCCCTACGTCCCCATCCTCAACGTCAGCCTCGCCATCCGAAAGCTCTTCAGCCAGCAGGCCAACGCCTACGAGTACGCCGTGGCCCTGCTCATGACCGTGGGCCTCGCCGCCCTCATGACCTGGCAGAGCTCCCGGGTGCTGAGCCGGGAGTCGGCCCTCTTCAAGGGCGGGGACTGAGGCGCCCGGCCCTTTCGTTCTCGGCCCCCGCCGGGGGGCCGTGGATGCGGTATCATCAGGTCCATCCACCCCTGAGGATCCGAATGGCGACCAAGTCCAAGTCCACCGCCACCTCCACGCTGTCCAAGGCCCTCGGCGACAAGCTGTCGAAGGCGATCGGGCTGGTGGACGCCAAGAAGCACGGCGAGGCCGAGACCCTGCTGCAGGAGCTGGCCAAGGAGGCCGCCGAGGGCCGCAACCTCGGCGTCGAGCGCACCGTCCGCACCTACCTGCGGGTCTGCGAGATGGCCAAGCCCCTGAAGGGCGGCGCCCCGGGCCCGGAGATGCAGGCCCAGCTCCACCTCAACCGGCGGGAGACCAGGGAGGCCCTGGAGGTCCTGGACAAGGCCCTCAAGGGCCGCAAGGACCGCGCTCAGTTGCACTACCTGAAGGCCCTCGCCCACGCCCAGCTCGGCGAGTCCGCCAACGCCGCCGCGGCCCTGGGCCAGGCGGTGGAATTGGACAACGACGTGCGCTTCATCTACCGCCTCGAGCAGGACTTCGACGCCTTCCGGCGGGAAGCGGCCTTCGTCACCTTCGAGACCTAGCCCGCCGAGTCCCATGGCCCCGAGCCCGAATCACCGGAGCCTGGATCCCGACCGCCCCCTGCGGGTGGTGACCCTCGGCGGCGGCACGGGGCTCGCGGCCCTGCTGCGGGCCCTGAAGCCCGAGGCCGGCCGCTCCAAGGATCCCTGGATCCTCACGGGCATCGTCACCGTGGCCGACAACGGCGGATCCAGCGGCCGGCTGCGGGCGGAGCTCGGGGGCATTCCGCCCGGGGACCTGCGGAACTGCCTCGCGGCCCTGACCCGGGAGGAATCGGTCCTCTCCGAACTGCTCACCTACCGCTTCAAGGGCGAAGGCGCCCTGGGCGGCCACGCCCTCGGGAACCTGATGCTCCTGGCCCTGGCGGACCTCACCGGGGACTGGGTCCAGGCCATCCGCCAGCTGTCCTCCGTGCTGGTGACCGTGGGCCGGCTCTACCCGTCCACCACCGTGCCCGTCACCCTCTGCGCCGAGGATGCGGAGGGCGTCCGCTACGAAGGCGAAACCGCCGTGAACGCCTGCGCCGCCCGCATCCGCCGCATCTGGATCGAGCCCGAGGCCCCGGACCCCCTTCCCGAAGCCATGCTGGCCCTGCTGCGGGCGGACCTCGTCCTCCTCGCGCCGGGGAGCCTCTACACCAGCACCATCCCCAACCTGCTCATCCCCGACCTGCGGGAGATGCTCGGCCAGGCGCGCGCCCCCATCGTGTACGTCGCGAACCTCATGACGGAGCCGGGCGAAAGCTCCGGACTGAGCCTGGAGGACCACGTGAAGGCCATCCAGGACTACGGCCGCGTGAAGCTCGCGGGAATCCTGGCCAACACAACGCCCCTCTCGCCCCAGGTCCGCCACCGCTACGACGAGGAGGGCGGCGCCGAGCTCCGGCCCGAAGCCTCCACCTGCGCGGGCGTGCCCGTCCACGGCCACGGGCTCCTGGATCCGGAGGGCCTGCAGGCGCGGCACCATCCCACCCTCCTGAACCAGGCCATCCGCGAGCTCGTCGCGAGCCTCTGACGCGCCCGGGCCACGCGCCGCAACCCCCTGGGCCCAGGCCGCCTTCGCGGGATTGAGGTAGAGTCGTGGTCGGGGCCTCGCCCCGCCAGGAGACGAATGGGCATCAAGGGCGATCTCGCCACCATGGGTCTGGAAGACATCTTCCAGTGGCTCGCGGTCGGCCGGAAGACCGGGGTGCTCCACCTGAACGGCACGAGCCACCGCAAGAAGGTCGACTTCCATGATGGGAGGATTTCGGGCTGCTGGTCGTCGGATCCAAGGGAATACCTGGGCCAGTTCCTTCTCAGCTTCAACCGCATCTCCGAATCCCAGCTGAAGGAGGCCCTGGCCGCCCAGGAGGACGAGAACCAGCTGCTGGGCCGCATCCTCGTGAACCGCCAGCTCCTCACGGAAGGGGAGATCAAGCTGATCCTCCAGCAGAAGGTGGAGGAGAGCATCTACAACGCCTTCATCTGGAACGCCGGGCATTTCGAATTCATGGACGGCGAGGCCCCCGCGGACAAGGCCACGGCCCTGAACCTGGACGTCACGGGCATCGTCATGGAAGGCACCCGCCGCCGGGACGAGTGGCAGCGGATCCGCGGCGTACTCAAGGGACCCGACGCGGTCCTCGACGGGGTCTCGGAGGTCATCGCGGAATTCCTGCCCTTGCCCCCCGGGGACATGTTCATCCTCTCGCTGGTGGACGGCCAGCGCACGGTGGAGGAGCTCGCCGACGAGCTGAAATGGTCCGAGTTCAAGGTGAGCCACCACCTGATGGACATGGTGGACAAGGGCATGCTGGCGGTGCTGGATCCCGGCGGGCACGCCAACGAGAAGACCCAGGCGCAGATCCTGAAGGCGAAGGAGGCGGCCAAGGCGGGCCGCCTGGACGAGGCCGAATCCCTCATGAAGGAGCTGCTGAGGAGCGCCCCCTCCAACGCCCAGGCCCTGGCGATGCTGGACGAGATCGACAACCTTCGCGGCGCCCTGCTCCCGCCTCCGAAGGACACGGACGTCCCCATCCTCGCCATCAGCCTGGACCAGCTCATGACCTCGAACCTCTCCGCCAACGAGGGCTTCCTGGCCAGCCGCGTGGACAGCATGAGCACGGTGGGGGAGATCATCGCCATCAGCCCGCTGCCCCCGGAGGAATGCCGGGGCATCTTCACGCGGCTGATCCGGAAGGGGATCCTCCGCGTGGACGGTTCGCCCTCCCCGAAATCCGGCCTCCGGCATTCCTGAGGGCCTGCGGGCGGCAGGGCCAGGCGCGATAGGATGGGTGCACCCCTTTGAAGAGGTTGCCATGCGCCCGACCCTGGTCCTTTCGCTCCTGCTGCCGGCCCTGCTGGGCGGCGCCGCTCCGCAGAAGAAGTCCCGCCGCCCCGCCGCCAAGTCCTCCCCGTCGAAGCCCAGCGTCACCGCGCTCCAGGCCCAGATCGCCCGGCTCACCGCGGAGCGCGAGGAGCTGAAGGCCAAGCTGGCCGCCCAGGACGGATCCGGCGGCGACCTGGCGGACGCGATGAAGAGCCGCGACCTGGCCCGGGAAGAGGCCGCCGCCACCCGGAAGGAGCTGGACCAGCTCAAGGCCACCCTCCTGGAGAACAAGGCGGGGGGCGAGGACATCCTCAAGGATCTGCAGGCGGCCAAGCGCGACAACGCGGCCCTGCATGAGCAGAACAACCAGCTCAGGCAGGGGCTGGAGGCCGCCACCGCCAAGCTCCAGGGCCAGGTGCCCGAAGGGAGCCTCGTGGGCTACAGCCAGGACATCCTGCCCGCCAAGCCCATCAACCTCAGCCGGGTCACCCCCAAGGTGAAGAAGGTGGACCGGGGGGTCGTGGTGGTGAACGTGCTGGTGAGCGAGAATGGCGACGTGGTGCAGACCAAGCTCCTCCAGGGCCTTCCCGGCGACGACAAGTACGTGCAGGCCGCGAACGACGCCTGCGTGGAAGCCGCCAAGCGCCTCGTCTTCGACCCCGCCCGCGCCAAGGACGGCGTGACCCGGGTGAAGGTCTGGCAGGGCGTCGGCTTCTTCATCGAGTAGCCGGGCGCCGGGCTTCTGGCCGGCGTCCTACTTCCCGCCGCGGAGATCCTTCCCGGGGGCGCCGATGGCGCAAGCCACGTCGCCCTGGGCCCAGGCCTGGCAGGCGAGGCGCTGGCCCGGCCCGGCCTTCAGGATCTGGAGGATGCGCCGCTCCGCCAGGAGGGGCTCGCTCACCTTCTCCAGGCCCGCCTCGATGGTGACGAGGCAGGTGCCGCAGCGGGCATGCCCGCCGCAGCGGTGGGTGAGGTCCACTCCGGCCTTCGTGGCCGCGGCCAGCAGGCTCAGCTCGCGTTCCAGCTGGGCCTCGGCCGGAGCTTCTCCGTTGGACTTGCTCGTGAAGGTGACTTTGAACATGGAGCGGATCTCGCGGGGCGGGCCAGGAAATCGCCCAGTGCGGGCCTTAATCGGATCAAGGCGCTGCCACACTGGGCGTGGGCCGATTCTAGCATCAGGAGGGGCCTCAGGAGCCGGTGGACGAGATGGGGGAGCGGTGAAAGCAAGGCTGGCGCAGCACACGGTGGATTGCAGCGGCGAGGCGGAGGCCGCGCGGCAGAGCTGGAGTTCCCAGGGGACCTCCTGGTTCGCCCTCCCGCCGGGAGAATGGCGCCTCGCCCCAGCGGACCCCGGCAGCCCCACCTGGACCTGGATCTGCAAGCGGTGGGGCGCCCAGCTCAGGCTCATCCAGCTCGTCGAGCCGGGGCCCCACGGCTCCCGGATCCACGCGAGGGCCGAGGTGGAAGGTCCCCTCGCCTGGCTGCACCGCCTCCTGCTGCAGCCCGACCTGCGGGCCCGCCTGCCGGAGGCCCTCCGCTCGGTGGCGCGGGGACTGGCCCGCGCCTCGCAGGCTTGAGGTGGGCCGGACCCCGCAGAAGGACCGGGGACCCCGCCCCTCCCAGGATTCCGCCCCGGTCCCGGTCCCAGGCCGCGAGAATCCCGAGCCGCGGCTCCCGCACCCCAGCGACCATGGAACCATGATCGGGAGCCAGGAATTGCCCCCTTCCACCGACGATGGAGTGCTGGGGATCTGCCATCTGCGGCGCTTCTGGGCGAGGACGCAGGCCCAACGCCAGGGCGTCCCGACGCCCGGGGAGGACCCGCTCGACCGCCTGCTGGTCCATGCGCTCGGCCTTGGATGGGAGCCGACGCTGCAATTCCTTTTCGGCCATGGACCGGACGTGGCGGGCCTCCTGGCCTGGATCCGGACGGAAGCGGGGGAACCCGACGAGGAGACGGTGGCGCGATTCAACGCGGAGGTGCGGGGGCTTTCCCCCCCGGAGTCCGTCCAGGCCCGCTTGCGAAGCATCGAGGCCATGGAGCCCGTGCTCGATGCAGGGGATCTTGCGCGCTGGGAGGCCGAGGGGATCGTCATCCTGCGCGAGGCCGCGCCGGCCGATGCGATCCAAGCGGCTGAAGAGGCCCTCTGGAAGCACTTGGGCGCCCAGCCGGAGGACCGGGATTCGTGGTACCGCGCCCCGACCCAGGGAATCATGGTGCAGCTGTTCCGTCATCCGGCCCTCGCGCGCATCCACCGGTCCAGGCGCATCCACAAGGCCTTCGCCCAGCTCTGGAAAACCCCCGACCTCTGGATGACCACGGACCGCTGCGGGTTCAACGTCCCGGTCCGGGAGGGCCATCCCTTCCGCGGGCCGGATCTCCACTGGGATGTGAGCCTCCACCTCCCCATCCCCTTCGGCACCCAGGGCATCCTCTACCTCACCGATACCCCCGCGGAGCAGGGAGCCCTGACGGTGGTCCCGGGCTTCCAGCACCGGCTCCCGGGCTGGCTGGCCTCGCTCCCGGCGGGAACCGATCCCCGGGGGCAGGATCTCCATGCCCTGGGGTCCAAGCCCATACCCGGCCGGGCCGGCGACCTCATCATCTGGCACCAGGCCCTGCCCCATGGGAGCCGTCCCAACCTGGAAGCCCGTCCGAGGCTGGTGCACTACCTGGACATGAGGCCGTTCCGGATCGTGGCGGCGGACACGTGGCTCTGAATCCCCTGCCTCGGCAGGGATCCGGTTCCCGGAGGCGGTGGGCCTTCACGCCCTCAGCCACCGCGCCATGGCGGGAAATCGGTCCATCCCTTCGCCCTGGGGCCCCCAGGCGGTGAGGCCCATCCAGGCCAGCAGCGGCTGGCCGAGGGTGCCCCCGGCGCCGTAGGTATCCAGCAGCCAGGCTGCGTCCCCCTTGTAGCCGTCCGGGTGGAACACCGTTTCCGGCGGCAGGCCCAAGTGCAGGCAGGCGGCGTAGGACCAGGCGAGGGCCGCCATCTCGTGCCCCGCGTCCTCCAGCCCGTCCGGGCCCAAGGACCCGCGGTCCGCGGCGGGGGTCACCGCGAGGTGGCCCGCCTCGTGAAGGATGTCGCCCGGGTAGGCCAGCCGAGCCGCGTCCACGAGGAGGCGTCCCTGCCGGACGCAGAGCCCCGGCAGGAAGGTTTTCTCGGGCAGGTCCGCCGCGTCCCACCCGAGCCCGATCTCCTCCATGAACGCCAGCATCCGGGAGGCTGATTCGGGGAGGGACAGCAGGCCCTGGAGCCAGGGATTCAGCTCCGCGTCGATCACCAGGTGGATGCGCTCGCCGGGTCCGGGATTGTCCACCGCGTGGGGATCGCTGAGGCGCAGGAACCAGCACTCGCCGGCCCGGAAGGGCACGGGCGCGCCGTTCAGCAGGAAACGCACTCCGCCATGGGTGAGGAGGGCGATGTGCAAGCGGATTGTGTCGCCACGGCCATCCAGGTCGGGATCCCGGTGTTCCCGGATGAAGGAGCCCGCGCCCAGGGCCATCACCCGCACCGACCGCAGGCCGCACTCGAACCGGTCCAGGACGCCGCGGAGGGCGGGGGAGCGGGCGAGGAAGGGGGTATCGGCGAAGTCCACCTGGCCGGGATGGGACGTGGCCATGCGGATGGGGTGGGTCTCCCCCGCCGGACCGCGCAAGGGGAGGATGCGCCAGCTGCCTTCGTAGTTCGCGGAAACGAAGTGGTCCACCCAGGCCTCCGGCGGCAGGGCCTGGAGCTCGGCGAGCAGCGCCTCGACGGGAAAGGCCATCGGCAGCCGCCGGCGGTCGAACGTCGCTTCCATCCGCCCCGGCACGTCCATCGGCCTCCCCTCGACCATGGTGGCACCCCGGCAGCCTGTCCCGGAATCCCCGGGTGGCCGGGGGCGCCGAGCGCGGGCCCGGCGCCGTATACACTGGCCCGGGGAGGCCGCATGGCAGGGGTCGCACAGGAGCATCCGTTGGCAGGCTGGATTCCGTGGAAGATCGTGGAGCCCGGCCCCAACCTCGCCTGGCTGCCCCTGGACGGGGAGCCCTTCCACGAGCCCTTCTTCCAGGACAGCCTCCTGCGCCTGAAGTCCAAGCAGCACGTCTTCATGCGGACCTGGACCTCCCTGGATCCTCTGGACGGGGACCTGGAGGGCCTGGAGGGCCTGGAGCCGGCCCTCCTCGTCTTCCATGTCTCGCGGTGCGGTTCGACCCTCCTGGCCCAGATGCTGGGCCTGGATCCGGCCAACGTGGTCCTGTCGGAACCGCCCCTCCTGGACCACTTCCTGCGGCAGGGCCAGGACGGTCGCGTCCGGCCCCTGCTCACCCTGCTGGGGCAGAAGCGGTTCCCCGAATCCAGGCGGCTGGTCCTCAAGCTGGACAGCTGGCATCTCGCCTTCCACGGCCGACTGCGTGAGCTGTTCCCGGGCGTTCCGTTCGCGTTGTTGTACCGGGATCCCGGCAAGGTGATGGCCAGCCAGCGCAAGGGGCGAGGCATGCATGCCCTGCCCGGGGTGCTGGAGCCTTCCCTCTTCGGCTTCCAGGAGGACCAGCTGCCCAGGCCGGAGCAGTTCCCCGACGGGTGGTCCTACCTGGACGCCTACCTGGAGCAGGTGCTCGAGCGCTACTTCCAGTGGCTGGAGGCCATCGCCCAGGTGGACGCGAACACCCTCCTGCTGGATTTCGAGGAGGGGCCCGAGGCCTGCTATTCACGCCTCCTCGCCTTCACGGGCCTGGACCCGGGCCCGGAGGTCCAGCGCGCGGCGCTGGAGCGCTGCGCCTTCCACGGCAAGCGCCCCTGGGAATTCCACCAGGAATCCCCCGGGGAGGAGCCGGCCCCCGACCCCGTGAGGAAGGCCTACCAGCGGGTGGAGGCCCTGCGCCGGTCGCGGATCCAAGGAGCAGCCCATGGACGGTGATGCCGGGTGCGCGGTGCTGCGGGGCTTCCTGGGGGCGGAGGCCCTGGCGGCGGCCCGCCGGCTCATGGACGGGGCGCGGTTCCAGGAAGGCGCGGCCACGGCCACCGACGCGGCCCGGGAGGTGAAGCGCAACCTGCAGGTCGACCCCGCCGATCAGCGCTCGGTCCAGCCCCTGCAGCAGCTGCTGCTCCAAGCCATCAACGGGAGCCGCGCCTTCCGGGAGGCGGTGCTCCCGAAGGACGTCCACGATCCGCGCTTCGCCCTCTACCGGCCGGGCATGACGTACGGGTGGCACGTGGACAGCCCGCTGATGGGGCACCCGCCCGTGCGGACGGACTTCGCGATGACGGTCTTCCTGGACGGGCCCGAGGCCTACGAAGGCGGCGAGCTGGAGCTGCAGACCCCCGGAGGCCTGGTCTCCCACAAGCTCCCGGCGGGGGACGCGGTGGTCTACCCCTGCGGTTACCTCCACCGCGTGGCGCCCGTCACCTCCGGCCAGCGACGGGTCATGGCCACCTGGATCCAGAGCCTGGTCCCGGATCCCGTCCACCGGGCCATCCTGGCGGCCCTCCAGGCGATCCACGCGAAGCTCGAACCCCAATCTCCGGAGGCCCTGGGCCTGCAGCAGCAGCTGGCCAACCTGACGCGCCTCTGGATGAGGAACTGAGGGCCCCGTCGTCAGGAATCCCGCGCAAAGAATTCCGATGTGTTGCCGAGGGGGTTTCCGTCCTGGCGGAGGCAATAGTTCCCGGCCAGGGTCCTCGGCTTCGCGCGCTTCGGCGCCTGCAGGCTGGCCGGCCACCGCACTCCCCGCCAGGCGGGATCGCC
>JBGASS010000049.1:0-10513 GCA_044229555.1 Holophagaceae bacterium | reverse complement strand
CCGCTCACGGCTTGAGCAGGAGCCAGAGCCCCACCGCCAGGTTGCCGACGCCGCTGGCGGCGTAGAGGGCCCGGCGGAAGCGCTCCGAGGAGCCCAGGCGCGCCGCCACGAGACCGGATATCCAGCTCAGCAGGATGAACATGGCGGTGATGCCGAGGCCGAAGAGGAGAAGGGCCGCGGCGAAGCCCCAGGCGGCGTCCACCCGCATCAGGGTCATGAAGCCCCGGAAGCCGCCGAGTCCGAAGAAGGCGCCGAGCCAGGCCAGGCCGTGGTGGAAGCGGTGGCCCTTTTCCGCCTCGTGGGGGTGTTCATGCACCAGGGCGCCGTGGGTGTGGGCGTGGGCATGGACCGCCAGCGCGGAGCGCCGCCAGCCGCAGGCCGCGGCCAGGTTCCAGAAGCCGAGGAGGGCCACGAAGGCCCAGGCAGCGCGGTCCAGCCAGGCGAAGAGGCCGTCGCCGAAGACCGCCCGGCCCAGCCAGGCGCTCAAGGCGGCCAGGACCGCCACCGCCACCATGTGGGAGAGCCCGAAGGCCAGGCCCACCTTCCAGGCCCCCTTGGGCCGGGCCAGGGAGACACCGGTGACCACCGCGACGTGATCGGGTTCGAGGGCGTGGAGGCAGCCGAGGGTCAGGGGGAGCAGCATGGAAGTCCCAGTGTTGCAGAATCCATCCGTTCGGGAGGCCCCGCCGCAACGCAGGTCACGGTTGGCGGAACGCGCGGGAGCGCGGTGGAGCCGGGACCCGTCGGGAGTTTGAAAGCTGGTGGTCCTTCCATGGAACCAGGACTGGAGCCGCCTGCCGGGATCGAACCAGCGACATTCTGATTACAAATCAGATGCTCTACCAACTGAGCTAAGGCGGCACGGGAACAGTTTATCGAAGGAAGGGAGTTCGCAGAACTGCTAGCTTCCCGGCCCCCTTGAAGCCCCGTGAGCCCGCGGGCCTGGACCTCCCTCACACGCGATGCAGCTTGTGCCGCAGATCATATTCAGACAGGGTGGTCCGGAGTCACTTTGGATGGGCAGGAAGAGGTCCGACGGATCTCGACGGAGGCTTCCATGACGACGCCGGAACGATACCAGACCGTGGACGGGAACGAGGCCGTGGCCTCGGTGGCGCACCGGCTCAGCGAAGTCATCGCCATCTACCCCATCACGCCCTCGTCGGGCATGGGCGAGCTTTCGGACGAGTGGTCCGCCAAGGGCCAGACCAACATCTGGGGCACGGTGCCCTCGGTGGTGGAGATGCAGTCCGAAGGGGGCGCCGCGGGAGCGGTGCACGGGGCCCTGCAGGCCGGCGCGCTGACGACGACCTTCACGGCGAGCCAGGGCCTGCTGCTGATGATCCCCAACATGTACAAGATCGCCGGGGAGCTGTCGCCCTTCTGCATGCACGTGAGCGCCCGCACCCTCGCCACCAACACCCTCTCCATCTTCGGCGACCACTCGGACGTCATGTCCGTGCGGCAGACGGGCTTCGCCCTGCTCTGCTCCGACAGCGTCCAGGCCGCCCAGGACCTGGCCCTCGTGGCCCACGCCGCCACCCTGCGCAGCCGGGTCCCCTTCCTCCACTTCTTCGACGGCTTCCGCACCTCCCACGAGATCGCCAAGATCCAGCCCCTGGAGGACGGCATCCTCGCCGCCATGGTGCCCGACGAGCTGGTGGCCCCCCTCCGCGCCCGGGCCCTCACCCCGGACCGGCCCGTGGTCCGCGGCACCGCCTCCAACCCCGACACCTTCTTCCAGTCCAGGGAGGCCTGCAATCCGTTCTACGACGCCCTGCCGGACCAGGTGCAGGCCGAGATGGACCGCTTCGCCGACCTCACCGGCCGCCCCTACCATCTCGTCGACTACGTGGGCCATCCCGAGGCCGACCGGGTGCTGGTCATCATGGGCAGCGGCGGCACGGCGGCGGAGGAGTACGTCGAGTGGGCCAACGCCCGGGGCGGGACGCTGGGCCTGCTGAAGGTCCGCCTCTACCGGCCCTTCCCCGACGCCGCCTTCGTCGCGGCCCTGCCGGCGACGGTGAAGGCCCTCGCCGTCCTGGACCGCACCAAGGAGCCCGGCGCCTTCGATCCCCTCTACCTGGACGTGGTGGCCGCCCTGAAGGACGCGAAGGATGAGGACCGCTGGCCTTTCCTGGCCGAACCCACGGTCGTGGCGGGCCGCTACGGCCTTTCCAGCAAGGAGTTCAACCCGGCCTGCGTCAAGGCCGTCTACGACAACCTGGCGGAAGCCAGGCCCCGGCACCGCTTCACCGTGGGCATCGTGGACGACGTCACCCACCGTTCCCTGGTGGTGGACCCGGACTTCGACATCGAGCCCGACGGCGTCACCCGCGCCCTCTTCTATGGCCTGGGGGCCGACGGCACCGTGGGGGCCAACAAGAACTCCATCAAGATCATCTCCGAAGAGACGGAGAACCACGGCCAGGGCTACTTCGTCTACGACTCCAAGAAGTCAGGCGCCATCACCATCTCCCACCTGCGCTTCGGGGCGAAGCCCATCCGCAGCTCCTACCTGATCCGCCGCGCCAACTTCATCGCCTGCCACCAGACCGGCTTCCTCGAGAAGATCGACATGCTGGAGGCCGCGGCGGAGGGCGCCACCTTCCTGCTCAACACGCCCCACGACGCGGCCCATGTCTGGGACACCCTGCCCCTGGAAGTGCAGGCCAACCTCGTGGCGAAGAAGCTGAAATTCTTCGTCATCGACGCCTACGCCGTGGGCAGGGCCACGGGCATGGGCGGGCGCATCAACACCATCATGCAGACCTGCTTCTTCGCGATCTCCGGCGTGCTGCCCCGGGAGGAGGCCATCGCCCAGATCAAGAAGTCCATCGAGAAGACCTACGGGCGCAAGGGCGAGGCCCTGGTGCGGAAGAACTTCGAGGCGGTGGAGGCCACCCTGGCCCACCTCCAGGAAGTCGCCGTCCCCGCCGCGGCCTCCTCCGCCCTGCGCCGGCCGCCCACGGTCCCCGAGGAGGCTCCGGACTTCGTCCAGCGGGTCACCGCCGTGATGATGGAGGGCAAGGGCGACCTGCTGCCGGTGAGCGCCTTCCCGCCGGACGGCACCTGGCCCTCGGGCACCACGAAATGGGAGAAGCGGGGCATCGCCCTCGAGATCCCGGTGTGGGACGAGGCCCTCTGCATCCAGTGCAACAAGTGCGTGGCGGTCTGCCCCCACGCCGCCATCCGCGCCAAGGTCTTTGAACCCGCCGCCCTGCATGGCGCGCCGGAGGGCTACAAGGCCGTGGACTACAAGGGCGCGGAGTTCAAGGGCTCGAAGTACACGATCCAGGTGGCGCCGGAGGACTGCACGGGCTGCAACCTCTGCGTGATGGTCTGCCCCGCCAAGGACAAGTCGAACCCCAAGCACAAGGCCATCGACATGGCGCCCCTGGCGCCCCTGCGGGAAGCGGAGCGGGCGAACTACGCCTTCTTCCTGGACCTGCCCCAGGCGGACCGGGAGGCCGTGAAGCTGGACCTCAAGGGCAGCCAGTTCCTGGAGCCCCTCTTCGAGTACAGCGGCGCCTGCTCGGGCTGCGGCGAAACCCCCTACGTCAAGCTGCTCACCCAGCTCTTCGGCGACCGGGCCCTCATCGCCAACGCCACGGGCTGTTCGTCGATCTACGGCGGCAACCTGCCCACCACGCCCTACACGGTGAACGCCGAGGGCCGCGGTCCCGCCTGGGCCAACTCCCTCTTCGAGGACAACGCGGAATTCGGCCTCGGCATGCGCCTCGCGGTGGACCAGCACGACCTCTACGCCCGGGAGCTCCTGGGCCGGCTGGCGGACCGGGTCGGCAACGACCTGGCGCAGGCCATCTTCCGGGCGGACCAGTCCGGGGAGGCGGGGCTCCGCGCCCAGCGCGAGCGGGTCGCGGCCCTGCGTTCGGCCCTGGCGGGCCTCCAGGACCCGGAAGCCCGGCGCCTGGAGCTGCTGGCGGACTACCTGGTGGCGAAGAGCGTCTGGATCGTCGGCGGCGACGGCTGGGCCTACGACATCGGCTACGGCGGCCTGGACCACGTGCTCGCCTCGGGCCGCAACGTGAACATCCTGGTGCTGGACACGGAGGTCTACTCCAACACCGGCGGCCAGGCCTCGAAATCCACGCCCATCGGCGCCTCGGCGAAATTCGCCATGGCGGGGAAGACCCAGCCGAAGAAGGACCTGGGCATGATCGCCATGGCCAACCACGACGTCTACGTGGCGAAGGTGGCCCTGGGGGCCAAGGACGGCCAGACGGTGAAGGCCTTCCTCGAGGCCGAGTCCTTCCCGGGTCCGTCGCTCATCATCGCCTACAGCCACTGCATCGCCCACGGCTACGACATGGCCATGGGGGCCGAGCAGCAGAAGCTGGCGGTGGATTCGGGCTACTGGCCCCTGTTCCGCTACGACCCCCGGCGCATCGCCCGGGGCGAGCTGCCCATGCAGCTGGACAGCGGCCCGCCGAAGTCCGCCATGTCGGCCTTCATGCGCAACGAGACCCGCTTCCGCATGGTGGAGCAGCAGGATCCGGCCCGCTTCAAGGCGCTGCTGGCCTCGGCGGAGCACCACATGCGGGAGCGCTACGCCGCCTACGAGCAGACCAGCCGCATGAGCCTGCCGGGCCCCGATGCCGAAGCGCAGACCCGGGCCGGCGAGGCCGCCGCCACCCGCGAGCCCTGAGGAGGAAGCCATGGACCTCTCCACCACCTACCTCGGCCTCAAGCTGCCCCATCCCCTCATGGCGGGGGCCTCGCCCCTGAGCGACGACCTGGACTCCATCCGCCGCCTGGAGGATGCGGGCACGGCGGCCATCGTGCTGCGCTCCCTCTTCGAGGAGCAGATCACCCGGGAGCAGGAGGGCACCATCCACCACATGGACCTGCACTCCGGCGCCCACCGGGAGGCCCTGTCCTACTTCCCCGAACCCGATGACTTCCGCCTGGGCCCGGAGGCCTACCTGGACCACCTCTGGAAGGTGAAGCAGCTGGTGGCCGTGCCGGTCATCGCCTCCCTCAACGGCATCTCGCCCCACGGCTGGCTGGACTATGCCCGGCGCATCGAGGCGAGCGGCGCCGACGCCCTGGAGCTGAACATCTACTACCTCGCCACGGATCCCGGGGAGGACGGCGCGTCGGTGGAGCAGCGCACGCTGGACGCGCTGCGGGCGGTGAAGCAGGCCGTCGGCATCCCGGTGGCGGTGAAGCTCTCGCCCTTCTTCTCCTCCCTGGTGAACTTCGCCGTGGAGCTGGACCGGGCCGGGGCGGACGGCCTGGTGATGTTCAACCGCTTCCTCCAGCCGGACCTGGATCTGGAGAACCTGGAGGTGGTGCCGCGGCTCCAGCTCTCCACCAGCGCCGAGCTCCTGCTGCGGGTGCGGTGGATGGCCCTGGTGCACGGCCACGTCCGCGCCGACCTTGCCGTCAGCGGCGGCGTGCACACCGCCCAGGACGCCCTCAAGGCCGTCATGGCCGGCGCGTCGGCCGTCCAGATGGTGAGCGCCCTCATGCAGCGCGGCCACGGGCACCTGGAGACCGTGCGCACCGGCATGGCGGAATGGCTGGAGCTCCACGAGTACGACAGCCTCGGCCAGGCCCTGGGCAGCCTCAGCCACGCCCGCACGCCCAACCCGCAGGCACTGGCGCGGGCGAACTACATGAGGATTTTGCAGGGGTGGATGGACACGTCTTCGATGAACGGGCAGGCGAACTGAGCTTTCACGCTGTGACCGAGTCTCCTACCGAACCAAACACCCAATCCTGTGTAATTCGATGCTCACATCGCTGGCCCTGACGGATCTTTGAGGAATTGACAGTTCCGTTTGCGCTTGATCGCCAAGCAAAGGTGGGAATGGTCATTCGCCAGAAAGCTCAATCTCGGAAAGGTATCCTTCGAGTTCTGCGGTGCGGGCCTTCAGTAGGGCATAAGAGGCGGCATTCCGGTTGACGGTGCCAAGCGATCCACCGGCACTCGGGTCAGCCGCGGCAGCGAACTTCAATTCCGCATCCCGATAGACCAGCCACTTCTTCTGAGCATCTTTCAGCAGCGCCTGTTCTGGCTTCGCAAGTTTCGCGAGTAGCCTCCGATAAATCACATTGAGGCGCTTATCCATTAGGTCATGGGCTTTCCAGTAGCACTCGAGCATCCCCACGGTTGTGTTGTCAGGAGCATCGAGGCACCTCTGCAGGTCTTTATCGATCTTGGCGGAACGCCCCTGAGCGGAAAGTAGCTGGGCGGTTGAACCGAGCAACAGCATCGCCATTGCCAAACGGTGAACAGGGGGGGTGAGCCTGATCACGCCCCGACCTTCCGCTCCTCCTCGATCTCCGCCATGAAGGTCTCCATCCACTTGGTGGAGAAATTCCCGGAGATGTAGTCGGGGTGATCCATGATGCGGCGGTGCAGGGCCGACGTGGTCTTCACGCCTTCCACCACCAGGGTGTCCAGGGCCCGGCGCATGCGGGCGATGGCCTCTTCCCGGTCGGCGCCGTAGGCGATGAGCTTGGCGATCATGCTGTCGTAGGTGGGGGGGATGACTGCGTCCTGGTACATGGCCGTGTCGACGCGGATGCCGGGGCCGCCGGGGAAGTTGAGGGCCGTGATGCGGCCGGGGCAGGGCGTGAACTTCCAGGGGTCCTCGGCGTTGATGCGGCACTCGATGGCGTGGCCCTTCTGCACCACCTGCTCCTGGGTGAAGGACAGCTTCCGGCCCGCGGCGATGCGGAGCTGCTCCTTCACGATGTCGATGCCCGTCACCAGCTCGGTGACAGGGTGCTCCACCTGCACGCGGGTGTTCATCTCCATGAAGAAGAAGTCGCCGCGCTTGTCCAGGAGGAACTCGATGGTGCCGGCGTTGTAGTAGCCCACGGCCCGGGCGGCCTTCACCGCCGTGTCGCAGATGCGTTGGCGCAGCTCGGGCGTGAGGGCCGACGAAGGGCTCTCCTCGATGAGCTTCTGGTGGCGGCGCTGGATGGAGCACTCGCGCTCGCCGAGGTGCACCACGTTGCCGAAGAGGTCGCCCATGATCTGGACCTCGATGTGGCGGGGCTCCAGCAGGTACTTCTCCATGTACACGCTGTCGTCGCCGAAGGCGATCTTGGCCTCGCTGCGGGCGGTGTTGAACATGCCCGGCAATTCTTCCGCGTTGTTGCAGATGCGCATGCCGCGCCCGCCGCCCCCCGCCGAGGCCTTCACGATCACCGGGTAGCCGATCTGCTCGGCGACCACCAGGGCCTCCTCCACGGTCTCGATGACGCCCTCGCTGCCCGGCATGAGGGGCACGCCGGCCTCCTGCATGGTGGCCTTGGCCTGGGCCTTGTTGCCCATTCGGCGGATGATCTCGCTGTCCGGGCCGATGAAGATGATGCCGCAGGCCTTGCACACGTCCACGAAGTGGGCGTTCTCGCTGAGGAAGCCGTAGCCCGGGTGGATGGCCTCCGCCCCGGTGACCTCCGCGGCGGCGATGAGGTGGGGGATGTTCAGGTAGCTCTTGGCCGAAGGCGGCGGCCCGATGCAGACTTCCTCGTCGGCGAAGCGCACGTGCAGGGCGTTGCGGTCGGCCTCGGAGTAGACCGCCACGGTCTGGATGCCCAGCTCCTTGCAGGCCAGGATCACCCGCAGGGCGATCTCGCCCCGGTTGGCGATGAGCACCTTCTTGAAGGGGGGCTCCGTGCCCACGTAGCCGCTGGCCACGGGGCGGCCGTGGGGGCTCTTCCGCTTGATGGCGGCGGCCATGGCTAGCCAACCCGCACGGCGAAGAGGCGCTCCCCGTACTCCACGGGAGTGCCGTTCTCCACCAGCACCTTCACCACCTCGCCGGCGATGTCGCACTCGATCTCGTTCATGAGCTTCATGGCCTCGACGATGCAGAGGGTCTGGCCCGGCCGCACCGTGTCCCCCGCGGACACGAAGGGCGGCGAGTTGGGGTTCGAGGACCGGTAGAAGGTCCCGACGATGGGGCTGGTGATGTAGTGGATGCCGGCCTCCTCCGCCGGCGCGGCGGGGGTCGCGGGGGCCGGGCCCGCCGTCGCGTGGACCACGGGCAGGGCCGGGGCGGCGGGGGCGGGCATCAGGGCCGGGGCCGGGCTGGCGTACATCACCGGCGCGGGGGCGTGGAGGCTGTCCTTGCGGATGCGGAACTTCATGGCGCCGGCTTCGAACTCGAATTCCTGGAAGGGCTCCTTGGCCACCAGGGCGATGAGGGACTTGATCTCCTCGAGGCCGACCTCCTGGGCGGAGCGGTTCACCGGCGGGAAGGTCTTGGCGGCGGACTTGGCGGGACGGGCTGGAGCGGAAGCGGCTGGGGCCTTCTTGCGGGCGGAAGCGCTCATGGGAACCTCGGTGGATCGTCGGGTGGGGTCTGAAGGATAGCGGCCCGGACGGGGACCGGAAAACCCGGGGCTAGGCGCCCGCGGCGCCGGGTCCGGGGGCGGCTTCATCCGCGCCCGCCGCGGGCGCGGCGGGCGCGGTGGCGGCGGGGGCAGAAGGCGGCTTGGAGCGGGTCCTGGGCCCGGTTTCTTCCGGCCGGAATTCCTTGCGGGCGGCATCGAGGATGCCGTTGAGGAACTGGGTGCCCTCGTGGTCGCTGAACTCCTTCACGATCTCCAGGGCCTCGTTGATGATGATGGGGAAGGGGATCTCCGGCTGGAACATGAGCTCGAAGAGCCCCAGGCGCAGGAGGTTGCGGTCCACCACCGCCATGCGGTGGATCTTCCAGTGCTCGGCGTACTTCGAGAGCACGGGGTCGATCTCGTGGAGGTGGGAATGCACGCCGTCCACCAGGCGCCGGGCGTAGTAGAAGGCGTCCCGGTTGAGGTCCTGCAGCGCGTAGAAGCCCGCGAAGACCTGGTCCGGCTGGTACTCCGTCAGGTCCATGGCGTAGAGCATCTGGAGGGCGTATTCCCGGCCCCGGCGGCGGACGCCCATCTATTTCCTGCCTTTGGACAGCTGGCGCGAGAGGTCGACCAGCTCCAGGAGGGCCATGGCGGCCTCCCAGCCCTTGTTGCCCATCTTGGTGCCGGCCCGCTCGATGGCCTGGTCGATGGTGTCCGTGGTGAGGACGCCGAAGACCGTGGGCACGCCGGTCTCTAGGCCCACCATGGCGGTGCCCTTGGTGACCTCGGAGGCGATCATGTCGAAGTGGGGGGTGCCGCCCCGGATCACGCAGCCCAGCACCGCGAGGCCGGCGTACTTGCCGCTCTTCGCCGCCTGCAGGGCGACCTGGGGCAGCTCGAAGCTGCCGGGGACCTTGATGAGGTCTACTTGGGAATCGGACCCCCCGTGGCGGAGGATGCAGTCCGTGGCGCCGCCCACCAGGCGGTCCACGATGAACTCGTTCCAGCGCGCGGCCACCAGGGCGAAACGATCGCCCTTCTCGACGCGCAGATGGCCCTCAAAGATCCCCATGGGAACCCCCCGAAAGGTGGTTGTCAGCCGGACAGGTTAGCACGGGGCGGGCGGATCGCCCCCACGGGACCTCCGGGGCCGGCTCAGCCCGTGTGGCGGCGTACCTTGGCGCCCAGCTTGCGGGCCTGGACGTGGATCTGGATCGGCCCCTTCCGCCGGGGCCGGCGGGACGGGGGCGCGTTCACCGGAGCCCCCAAGGCGTGGAAGGCCGCCACCATGTCGGCGCAGATCGCTACCCGGCCCTCCTCGGGGAGGATGCCCGCCCGGTGCAGGAGCCTGGCGGCCTGGGGCTGCAGCCCCACCAGCACCGCCAGGATCTGGTGGCGGTTCAGCTCCGCGATGGCGCTCTCGAAGGCCACCAGCCCCGTGGCGTCGATGGTGGGCACCCTCTCCAGCCGGAAGACGACGGCGCGGGTGGCGGAGTCGATGGCCCGCAGGGCGCCCATGGCGCGTTCCGCGGCCCCGAAGAAGAGGGGCCCGGTGATGTCGTAGAGGACCACGCCCGGAGGCAGGGTTCCGGGCAGGGCGCCGGGGTCCGCCTCCGCCACGTCTCCCTGGGTGGTGGAGGCCATGCGCCGCATGAAAAGCAGGGAGGCGAAGACCACCCCCACGCCCACGGCGATGACCATGTCGAAGACCACGGTGAGGAAGAAGCAGGTGAGCAGCACCGCCACGTCGCTGCGGGGCGCCACCTTCACCGTGTGGAGGAAGTGTTCGGCCTCGCTCATGTTCCAGGCCACCAACAGCAGGAGGGCGGCGAGGCTGGCCATGGGCACGTAGGCGATGAGGGGCGCCAGGAGCAGCACGATGGCCAGCAGGGTGAGGGCGTGGATCATGCTGGCCACCGGGGTGCGCCCCCCGGAGCGGAAATTCGTCGCCGTGCGGGCGATGGCGCCGGTGGCGGGGATGCCGCCGAAGAAGGGCGCCACGAGGTTCGCGACGCCCAGGCCCATCAGCTCCGCGTCGGGGTCGTGCCGGGTGCGGGCCATGCCGTCGGCCACCACCGCCGAGAGCAGGGAGTCGATGGCTCCCAGCATGGCCACGGCGAAGGCGCCGGGCAGGAGCTGGCGCACGAGGCCCAGGCTCAGCTCCAGGGGCTGGCCGCCGGGCCCGGGAAGGTGC
>JBGASS010000048.1:0-11264 GCA_044229555.1 Holophagaceae bacterium | reverse complement strand
GGGGTTGCAGCCGGAGCCACCGCTGGAGCCGGCGCCGGGCCTGCGACGGGCGCAGTCGTGGCGGCGGTGGCGGGAGGGGCTGGCGCGGCGGCGGGTTCATGTTTCGGTTCGGGCCGGGGAGCCGGCGCCGGTGTCGGCACGGGCGCCGCCGCAGGCGGGGCCTCCTTCGGTCCGCAGCCCGCGGTTCCGAGGATCAGGCCTCCGGACAGCAGCAGGATCGCAAGGCCGGGGTGCAAGGGAGTGCGGGTGCGCATGGCGGGAACCTCGATCCGGGGGTGGCTGGGGAGAGGGGCCGAGCGATGGTAGTCCCCTTCTTGGGAACGGGGGTCACGAAGGCACGTCTCAAAACAGGCGCCGAGCCACGGCCCGGCCCACCATCCGCAGCCGGTCCCGCCAGGGCAGGCGGCCGAAGTTGGCCTTCACCACGCCGCGGGTGAAGGAGGTCTTCGTGCCGTAGTCGATGGCCACGTCCAGCACGGCGGGACGGCTCGCGGCGGTCTCCACGAGGGCCCAGTCCAGGGCGCTTCCAGGTCCCCGTCCGCATCCACTGCGCGGCAGCCAGTACGCCACCGCCGCGAGGGCGGCTAGATCGTAGTCCGGCAGCACGGAGCAGGGGGCGTCGGCGGTGAGGGTGCGCTGGAAGGCGGCGATCTGGCCCAGCTCCCGGTCCCGGAGCACGGCGATGAGCACGCCGGCCTCTTGCTGCCGGGCGGTCAGCAGCTCGAGGCCCGTCATCAGCAGAGCGCCGTCGCCGGCGAGGAGCCGACCACGGGCGGTCCGGATGGGCGAGCTTCGCGCCGATGGCGGCGGGCACGCAGTACCCCATGCAGCTGAAGTCCGTCGGCGCGAGGAAGCGGCGGGGGCCGTCCAGGCGCAGGTGCTCCATCGCGAGGAAGGTGCCGTTGCCGGAGTCCGACGTGTAGATGGCGCCGGGGAAGCGGCGCTGAGCGCCTCGAAGAGCGCGCCGGGGAGACGCGCGCGGGGGGAGGGCTCCGCCTGCTCGCGCTGCACCCGGGCGTGGGCCTCCGCCAGGGCGTCCCGGAGGCTGTGGGGCATGGGGCGGTCCGGAGGGCAGGGCCTCCAGCAGGGCGCGCAGGAAGGCCTTCGCGTCGGCGGTGACGGCGTGGCGCACGGGGAAGTTCGCGCCGGGCACGGTGGGATCGATGTCCACCTGGGCGGAGGCGGCGGGCAGTTCCAGGCCGAAGCTCGCCGTGCTCACCTCGCCCATCCGCGCGCCGACGATGAGCACCGCGTCGGCCTCCGCCGCCAGGTCCCGCAGGGGCTTGGGGCAGGCGAGCCCGAAGCCGGGCCAGAGCCATTGGGGATGGCTTTCGGGGAAGATCCCCTTGCCGGGAAAAGGTCGTGGAGACGAAGGCGCCGGTGCGTTCGGCGAGGGCCCTCACCTCCACCGCGGCTTCCGCGGCGCCGAGACCCACGTGCAGCAGGGGGCATCGCGCCGATGCCAGGATCATGTCCGCCGCCTGCACCTGGGCGGGGTCGGGGGCAGGGGCGCCGCCGGCGGCGAAGGCTCCAGCAGGCCGGCGACCCGCGCGGGGTCGTAGGCCTGGGCCAGGAGGTAGAGGTTCGCCGGGATCTCCACCGCCACCGGACCGGGGCAGCCGGACCGCGCCAGGCGGGCGGCCTCGAGGATCGCCGGGGCGATGTCCTCGCCGCGTTCGGGTTTCCAGGTGCCCTTCACGATGGGGCGCAGGATGGCCAGCTGGTCCACGTCGTGCAGCTGGTACTTGAACTTCGAATCCGTGCGGATGCCGCAGGTGAGGAGGAGCAGGGGCACGCCGTCCATGAAGGCCTCGGCGATGCCCGACAGGCAATGCGTGACGCCGGCGCCGGGCACCACGTTGGCGCAGGCCAGGGGGCCGCCGGAGCGGGCCATGCCATCCGCCAGGAAGCCCGCGGACTGCTCGTCGGTGATGAGCACCGGCGTGACGGTGGAGCGGGACAGGGCGTCGTAGAGCTCCATGTTGTGGGTGCCGGGGATGCCGAAGGCGTGGGTGATGCCGGCGCTTTCCAGGGCCGCGGCGACGATGGCGGCGCCGGGCTGGCGTCCCGCCTTGAGGTCCTGCAATCCCATGGCCACCTCTCCGATCGCTGGGATGGATTATGCGGGCATCGGCAGGGTCGCGCCCTCCCGTTCCGCCACGGCCTCGCCCACCCGGTCCGCGAGGGCCATGATGGTGAGGTAGGGATTGATCTCCAGGGCGCCGGGGAAGAGGGAGGCGTCCGCCACGAAGAGCCAGGGCTGGCCGTGGACGCGGCCCCGGCCGTCCGTCACCGAGGCGGCCCGGTCCACGCCCATGCGGCAGCCCCCCATCAGGTGGGCCGCGGAAACGCTGACGCTCCCGGGCCGGAAGTGCCGGAGGGCGATGCGCGCCTCGAGGTCGGCGCGCTCGCTCCGCTCGATGAGGGTGGGGCGCGCCGAAGGCGCGTGGACGGCCTCGGCGCCGGCGGCGAAGAAGATCCGCGCGGCGGCGCGGGTGGCCTTCACCATGGCGTCGAGGGTCCCCGGCGCGAGGGCGTAGCGGATCACCGGGTCGCCCTTCCCGTCGAGGTCGATGCGCTGCTCCGGCCGCGCGTCGTCGCAGGCCAGCACCAGGATCATCTGCAGCCGGTCGTAGGCGCGCATGAGGCGCTCGTGGGCCTCGCCGAAGCCCGTGAGGTTCTTGGCGGTGGTGAAGGGGAAGTACATGCAGGCTTCCAGGAAGAAGCGGTCCTGCTCCACGCGCTCCTGCCAGACGAAGCTTTTGGGGTGGCCCACGAAGTTCGTGATCGGCCCGGGATGCAGGCCCGCCAGGATGTGGGCGGGATGGCAGGTCCACCAGCGGCCCAGGGCCGGCAGCGCCCCGCCGAGGCCGGAACGCAGGAGCAGGGCGGGCGAGTTCACGGCGCCGCAGGCCACCACCACCGAATGGGCCTTCACGGTGCAGCGGCCCGGAGCCCGCTCGCTGGCGGCGCCGTCGGGTGAGGGCGAACCGGCCACGAGCACCTCGACCTCGGCGCCGCCGGGGGCGGCCTTCAGGGTCCAGGCTTCGGCGCCGGTGACCACCTCCACGCCGCGCTCCGCCGCCGCCGGGATCTGCACGACATGGGTGCCCTGCTTGGCGTGGTTGGGGCAGCCCAGGTTGCACAGGGAGGAGCCCTTGCAGCCCCGTACGTTGATGGGGAACTGCTCCGCCTTCCAGCCCAGGGCCTCGCAGCCCGCCTGGAAGAGGCGGTTGTTGTCGTTGATGCGGCCGTCCGGGATGAAGTCCACGCCGTTCTGCGCCGCGAAGCGCCGCGCCCGGGGCAGCAGGTCCTCGATGTCCAGGCCCGGCACCTTCCAGCCGGTGATGATGCGTTCCGGCGGGGGCAGGGAGGTGCCCGTGTAGACCTGGGTGGAGCCTCCCAGCCCTTCCGCGTAGGCCATGGACACCGTGTGGTCGGCGCTGGGCCGCGCGCCGCCGCCGGCGTAGAGCCGGGCCGCCCGGGCCACCTCGCCGTCCGGCAGGCGGGCGGCATCGATGCGGCCGCCCTTCTCCAGCAGCAGCACCCGCTTGCCGGCGGCCACCAGGGGCGCCAGGGTCTGGGCCACCGTGCCGCCCCCGGCGCCGGAGCCCAGGATCAGGACGTCGGTGTGGATGATCCGGTTCATGGACGCGCCCCTTCGCCCGGTCGCCGTTCCAGGGCCTCCCAGCCCCGGGGATCGGGGCGGTAGCCGAGCCCCGCCTGCACCGCTGGATCGCCGTACCAGCCCAGGTAGAGCAGGGTGCGCAGCCCCCAGAGGCCGACCCGGAGCTTTTGGACGGGCCCGTCCTGGAGCTTCAGGAGGAAGGCTTCCCGCCGGTTCGGCGGGAGCCCGCCGAAGGTGCGGAAGGACGTCAGGACGGGCAGCCACCACAGCACGCGGACGAAGAGCCGGAGCTGGCGGCGCAGGCCCGGGTCCTCGAGGGCGAGGCGCGCGTCCACCCGGGCCAGCACCGCGTCCACGCCAGTCCGGTCCAGCCCGGCGGTGGCGGGGATCAGCACGGCCAACACCGGCCCGAGCTTCGCCGCCAGGGGCCGCAGGATCCTCGGTGCGTCGTTCCCGTCCGCCATGAGGCCCCCGGTGGAGTTGGCTTCGCCCTGGGGCGTAGGGTGCCGCTGATGGGAACGGCGCGCAAGAAAACCGGCGTGATCCCGGGCACGGCCGGGGTGGAGAACTCCCCGGCCCCGGGGATCCCTCGTCAGATGGCCGCAGGGAAGGCGCCCCGATCCGCGCCGCGCGGGTGCAAAGCGCTGATCGTCCGGGCTTTCGCTCGTGGTGGCGGGGGGAACCGCGAGGCTCACCGGGCCGGGATCCCCGCCATGGCGGCCGTTCAGCTGGAGTCTGGACCGCACTGCCTAGCCTCGGGCGGTATGATCGTCGTCACACCCGACCCGGAGGAGGCAAGCGATGCTGGATCGAACCCGCGTTTTCCTGGTGCTGGCCATCGCGCTGCTCCTGGCCTCTCCGGCCCACGCCGGCCTCCCGGCGCCTGAACTCGATCCGAACAGCCTGGGCTCCGGATTGGGCCTCGCGTCGGCGGTGGTCCTCCTCCTGACGCACCGCCGGCGCGTCCGACGACCCTGAATCCGGCGGGGATCGATGGCTGAATTCGGCAAGGGGCCGCCGGGCCCGGAGGAGGTTCTGAGGCCGGCGGAATCCGTGGCCTTGGGATGGCTGCTCGATGGGCTCGGCCTGGCCATGGTCCTCGGAATGGGCTGGCTGGTCGCCTTCACGATCGCGGACCTGACCCTGGGCAGGCTGGCGCCCGGGACCCGCGGCTCGGTTCCGGTGCCCCCGCTTCCCGCCTTCCTGCTCGGCTTCGCGGGGCTCGACTACCTCCAGTACTGGACCCATCGGCTCTTCCACGGGAGGGTGCTCTGGCGCTTCCACCTCCTGCACCACACCCTCGCGCGGATGAACGGCTCCGGGGCCTTCCGCCACTCCCTCTGGGAATGCCTGCTCAATCCCGTGTCCTGGTGCCATGGCGCCATCGCCTGGCTGCTCACGGAGCCTTCGTGGTACCTGATCGCGGTCTCGACCGGGATCCTCCTCGATGTCTGGCGCCACGCCCCCCTCGAGACCCACGCCACGGGTCACCTGCGGCGCGTCCTTCATTTCCTGCTCGTGACGCCGGAGGATCATGCCCTGCACCATGGCCGACTGGCCGTCCCCGCGAATTTCGGGGGCAACCTGAAGGTCTGGGACCGCCTGCACGGCACCTACCAGGCCCCCGCGGCCGGCCGCGGAACCTGCGGCGTGGAGCACACGGACGGCATCCTCCGCCTGCTCTTCGGGGCCGCGAGGCGACCCTTCGCGATTCCCGGGCCGCCGGATGGAGCGTGACCTCCGCTTCGCGGGGCCGGTGATCCTGGTCCTCTGGTGTGGCTCGGCGGTGGCCGCAGCCGCGATGGTGTTCGCCGCCCTCGAGGCGTTGCAGCCCGGCGGCGCGGCCTCCGAGGTGCTCGACGGCCTGGCCAGGCACGACGTCGCCTTCGGCGCCCTCATCGCCCTCGCTTTCATCGGCACCGCGAGCCATCTCGCTCCCACGGATCCCGGCGGACCCTCGGAACCGGGCATCCCCCTCTCCCGGTGGCCCCGTCCGCGGGTCGCGGCCACCGCCCTCGGCGGGGGGCTTGCGGTGGCCCTCGGTTCCGCCGCCGCCGCAGGTGGGGCCGCCGCCGGACCGGCCCGGCTGGCCTTCGCGGCCCTCCTGGGCGCCCTGCTCCTCCTGTTCACCACCAGCGCGGCCGCCTTCGCGATGCGGCGGTTGCCAGCGGCCTGCGCCTGGTTCTCCCTCCGCCTCGTCCCTGCCGGGCTGGCATTGGGAGCCGCGGCCGCGGTCCTCTTCGATCGGCTGGTCGAGTTCCTGCAGCGCGGCTCCATGATGGCCGTCGCGGCGATCGTCCACCGGCTCTACGCCGACGCAACCAGTGACCTGGCCCTGAACGAGGTCGGGACCGCCGCCTTCCGCGTCCAGGTGTTTCCGGCCTGCTCGGGCATCGAAGGGATGACCCTCGGGGCCCTGCTCGTGGTCCCCTACCTTTACCTGATGCGCAGGCGGCTGCGTTTCCCCGCGGCGCTGGTCCTGGTCCCCGTGCTGCTCGGCGCCCTCGCGGCCGTGAACATCGGGCGCATCGTCCTCCTCATCGCCATCGGCCAGCACGCGTCGCGCCAGGCCCTGGACGCCTTCCATTCGTCCATCGGATGGTTCACGTTCGCCCTGGCCATCGCCGTCGTGATTCCCGCCACGGAAGCGCTGTTCAGGCTGCGGATCCGTCCTTCGGAATCGGAGGCGGAGGCTCCGCAGGCCAACGAGGCTGCGCCCTACCTTCTGCCCATCGCCGCCTCGCTCCTCTTCGTCTTCGCCCTCTCGGCGCTGGCCCTCGAGGCGTCCCCCCTTGCCTACGGGCGCTATGCCACGGCCGCCGCCGTCATCTTCTGGTACCGGGACCGGTTGGGCGAGCTCCGCCTCCCCTCCGGCGTCGCGCCGGTCCTGGCGGGTGCCGCTGTCGCCGTCCTCTACCTCCTCTTCCTGCCCCAGGACGCGGCGCCTTCCGCCCTCGCTTCGGCGGCCTTCGGCGGACTTAGGCCCTTCTGGGCCGTCCTCCACGTCCTGGGCTACGTCCTCGTCACGCCGCTCATCGAGGAGCTGGCGTTCCGGGGCTACCTGCTCCGGCGGCTGGTCTCCGAATCCTTCACCGGGGTTCCTTACGCGGAGGCGGGCTGGGGAGCCCTCCTGGCCTCGTCCCTGGCCTTCGGGGCCATGCACGCCCATTTTCTACCCTCGGCGATCGCGGGGCTCGCCTTCGGAGCGGTCGCCCGCACGGCCGGCGGGCTACGCGGCGCCTTCGTCGCGCACGGGGTGGCCAATGGGCTCCTCGCGGCCTACGCGCTCCTCACCCATCGGCTCTGGCTCATGGCCTAGGGGCCACGGAAACCACCCATCGCCTCCGGACCCGACCACCGCGGCCGTGCTTCAGCGCCTATTGGCACCCGTACCCGGCCCGACACCCGCCCGCCCTGGCTCGAGGCTATGCCCCACATCCGCTTCCGGCATTTGAGGCAATGATCACGGAATGGCGCGCCCGCCCGGGTCCTAGCCTGGGACGGCGAGGCTGCCATGCCCTGGTTGTGGGTCTTTCCTCCTGGCGCGGGGCCCGGCGAGGGCCAGGCGGTGGCGCTGCCGCCCGGGGGCCTGCGGCTGGGCCGGGAGGGGGACAACGACCTCGTGCTGGAGGATGGAGGGACTTCCCGCCACCATGCGCGGATCCAGGCCGAGGCGGGCGGCTGGATCATAGAGGATCTCGGCAGCGCCAACGGCACGTGGATCGGCGACCTGCGGGTGCAGCGGCAGCGCGTGGCGGCCGGCGTGTACTTCCGGCTGGGGGAGACGCGGCTGGTGATCGTCGACGAGGCCGCACCAGCGACTGAACAAGGGGCCGGGCCGGCGACCGAACCAGCGGCCGGGCCGGCTCGGGTGGGACGCGAGGTCTCCGGACTGGCTCCGGCGCCCGCCGCCAGGAGGAAGGGCCGGCTGGGGTTGGCGCTGCTCGCGGCCACGGCGCTGGGCTTCGCGGCGGCGCTGGCCCTCGCCGGCGGACTCGTCGCCGAATCCCGCGATCCGCGGTTGCTGCCCTCCCAGCTCGCCAGCCTCGTCCGGAACGGCTGGTCCGGGCGGCTGCGGCCGGCGCCGCTGCCGGTGAGCGGCACCGCGGCCCTGGACGCGCGGCCCCACGCGGCCCTGCGCCTCCGCGCGCCTGCGGGAGCCCTCGACCGGTTCCCCGCAGCTTCACCGCCGCGCCCCCTGGGATGGCCCGGCCTTGGACCAGGCCAGCCGCGTGCTGCACGGAATGCTGCCGGTGGCGGGCTTCGAGCTGGATGGCGGCATGGCGGAGGACGATTGCTTCGCGGGAAAGGTGCGGATGGAGTGGGACCTGGAGCGCCTCGGCGTCCCGGCCGAGGCCCGGTCCCGGGGTGTGGAAGCTCGTCCGCCGGGCTGGACGACGATCCGTTCTGCAGACCCGCCTGGAAGGCTCTAGGGCGGTGGCGGAGCTGCGCCACAATGGCGTCTTCTTCAGGTGAAGTTCCTCAGGGGGCTTCGCCGGCTGGGAAGCGATCACCCTCATCAAGGACCAGGTGACCAGGGCACCCCGACCGCACCGTCTCCGACAGCGCCGGGCCCTTCCGCCTCTTCTGGCCCAGGAGGCTCGCCCTCGCCAACACGACGGAGTACCGGCGGGTGGAAGCCGCCATGAAGGCGCGCTGGGACGCGGCCATGGAGCCCGCGCGCCTGATGAGTTGCGGCGACCGCCAGGTCTGACGCTCGCTACTACCGCTACCTCGCGGATCTCGAGGTGCAGCGCCCGGCGCTGCTGGAGGACCTCGGCCTGGAAGCGCGCCCACTACTACTCCGCCGGCGGTGGCCAACAGCCTGACGCTGACTGGCCTACGAGTACCTCCACGCCACCCGCGGCTTCCTCAAGCGCTCCGACCAGATCGAGATCCACTTCCTGGATCCCTGGAACGGGACGCCGGGCGACTACGCCTACACCCTGGATGGGGCCTACACCTATCCCTACATCCACGTGAACCTCGCCCTGGTCCCCGCCGCGCGCCAGACCACCGCCGCCCCTTCGAAGCAGATGGACGACCTCCACACGACGGCGGTGCACGAGCTCTTCCACGTGGTGCAGAAGGAGTACTTCAACTGGACGAAGTACCTCAACTGGACCCACTTCCGCGGCGGCGGCAAGTTCGTCTGGTTCAGCGAGGCCACCGCGCTGCTGCTGGAGGAGGAGGCGGAGCCCCACTACCTGGCCAGGGGCTGGGTGAAGACCTTCCACAAGACTTTCGGTCCCGGGAAGTTCATGGGCCTCTACAAGCTGCCCCTGGACGCCCAGGGCCGGGACCAGGAGGAGACCCGGCACAAGGGCTATGCCGCGAGCCGCTTCCTGCTGAGCCTGCGGGACCGCTACTATGCCGCCAACCGGGAAGCCTTCCTGAAGGCGCTGATGGAGGCCTTCGGCACCTTCCGCACCGGAGCCGTGGACGCGCTGAAGCAGGTCACCAGCCAGAGCGACAAGGTCCTCGGCGCGGACTACCTGCTCTTCTGCGCCAAGGAGGGCTGGCCCATCTACAACAACACGCCGGTGCCCCTCGCCGGCGACCTCTCGGCCCAGGCGCCGCGGCGGGGCTGGAAGGACACGGGGCCCCTCTCCTCGCCCTGCGTGGAACTGCGGTGGCGCTCCGTGCCGGCGGCGGACCTGAAGGGCGCCATGGTCATGGTGCGGACGGGCAAGGGGGAGGACCGCGGCGTCTGGCACCGCTGGGGCTGGAACCGCGGCGCGGCCACCGATTGGCGCAACATTTCCGGCGCCTGCCTGGTGGCGGCGGTGGCGGGCTCGGGGCACCACGCGCCGGGCCTGGCGGGCCTCGGCGTGCAGCGGGTCGAGGCCTACACGGCCTCGCCCTGGTTCGCCCGCTCCGGGGACGCCACCACCGCCCTGCTGCTCCTGCCGCCGAAGGCTCCGCCCCGCATCCGCATGAACCCGGACAAGAAGTCCCTCCGCATCGAGGTGCCGGAGACGCCCTTGTGGCGCCTGGGGGAATCCTCGGAGATCCGCGTTCGCTTCCACGGCTCCCTGTCCGGGGGCCGGCCCCTGCCCATCAGCCTCGGCCCGGGAAACCTCTCCGCGGACATCGATCTGGCGCAGATCCTGGGCACCCAGGAAGGGGCACGGGAGGCCGGGGGCCTGCTGCGGAAGGCCATGGAGGTGGTGTCCCTGCAGGACATCCAGGACATGCTCGCCATCTCCGAATTCATGCGGGGCGCGACGGGCGAGGCCAGCGAGCTTCGCGTGAGCTATTCGGAGGTGGTGAAGACCGATCCGGAGGACCCTGAAGACCGGGGCGTGGAGGGGCCGGAAAGCCCGGTCTTCAAGGTGCCGGCGGAGGCTCAGCCCGGAGTGGCGGCCTTCGACATCAACGGCGCCTGGAAGGGGCAGGTGCTCTTCCTGCACAAGCCGGTGACCTTCCGCAACGGCCTGCCTGGCCAGATCCTCATGGAGACCGAAGTGCTCCCCTTCCGGGCCGGCGGTTCCGCCCAGCACGGGGGCACGGAACTGAACATCCTGGAGCGGGTCGGAGCGGAGTACCGGCCAACGGGGGTGAGCGTGTACGTGTACCGCCTCCCCGGCCGCAAGCTCTGGCTCACGGTGCCGCCCACCGTCCTCTACCCGGAAGGCGGGCCGCCGGTGGAAGCCCCGGGCTGGTGGGACGCCCTCTTCGGGTCGCGGGGGAAGCCATGAGCGGCGGCCCCGCCTATGGCGGCTTCTGGCGGCGCGCTGGGGCCCTGCTGGTGGACCTGCTGGTCCTCGGGCTGGTGGTGGGGCTGCTGCGCCTGGCCGCGGGCATCGCCTACGAGGAGGCCCTCTCCCGCACGGTCCTCGACGCCCGGGGCGAGACCTTCGTCCGGTATCGCGCCCTGCACGCGATGACGCGGGACCTGCTCGGCCTCGGCCTGCCCTTCCTCTATTTCGCCCTCCTGGAGGGCTTCGGCGGCGCCACCCTCGGCAAGCGCGTGGCCGGGCTCCGCGTGCGCGGCCCCGAGGGCCGTCCCATCGGAATCCTGCGCGCCGGGTGGCGGAACCTGGCGAAGCCCCTCTCCTTCGCCTGCTGCTTCGGCGGCGTCCTCCTCGCCGCCTGGAGCGTCCGCAAGCGGGCCTTCCACGACTGGCTCGCCGGGACGGTGGTGGTGCGCAGCGCGCGGGAAGGCTGAGGCGTCCTCGCCGCATCGACATCGCCGCGGCCCCTGGGCTATGCTCCGCACGTGAGCGACCACCGCGGCGGGAAGCCCTCCTCGACCCTGCCTCCCGCGGCGTCCCTGCGTCCCCTTCGGGCGGGACTCGCCGCGCTGAGCCTCCTGGCCCTCGTCGCGGGCCTGGCGCCGGGGCAGGCCTCGAGGCTTTTCGGAGGAGCCCTGGAAGCGGCCCGCGCTCCGGATGCCGCCCTCCAGGCTGCGCGCCACGGACTTCGCCGCCGCCCATCCCCTGCGGGTCCTGGGCCTCTGGCCGAAGAAGCTCTTCCACCTGTTCGCCTTCGAGCTGGGCGCGGCCCAGGGCTTCTTCGCGGCGGGGCAGGCGCCGCCGTGGCTCAAGTACGCGAGCTTCCTCGCCTGCCAGGCCGCCTACCTCGCGCTCTTCGGACTCTGCCTGCTCTGCGCCGCGGGCCTGGCCAGGATCGC
>JBGASS010000047.1:0-10714 GCA_044229555.1 Holophagaceae bacterium | reverse complement strand
GCTGATGGGGAAGGCGCGGATGTGCTCCCCGGGGTGGATGCGGGCGTTGTAGAGGTCCCACAGCTCCGGCCGCTGGGACTTGGGATCCCAGGCCCCGAAGGCGTTCCGGAAGGAGAAGACGCGCTCCTTGGCCCGGGCCTTCTCCTCATCCCGCCGGGCGCCGCCGATGAGGGCGTCGAAGCCGAATTCCGCCACCGCCTCCAGGAGGGTGACGCTCTGGAAGGCGTTGCGGCTCTGATCCGGCCGCTGGAGGACGATGCTGCCCCGAGCGATGGAGTCCTCCAGGGAGCGGACCAGGAGTCGCTCCCCCAGCTCCGCCGCGCGCCGGTCGCGGACTTCGAGGACCTCCGGATAGTTGTGGCCCGTGTCGATGTGCAGGAGGGGAAAGGGGAAGGGCGCGGGCCGGAAGGCCTTTTCCGCCAGCCGCAGGAGCACGAGGGAATCCTTCCCCCCGGAGAAGAGGAGGGCCGGATTGGCGCACTGGCCCGCCACTTCCCGGAGGATGTGGATGGCTTCGGCCTCCAGCCAGTCGAGGTGGGTGAGGGTGGCGGTTTCAATCTGCGTGGCGGTCATGGCTTTCCTCGGGAATCGGTGTCTTCAGGTGCAGGCCGCACTCCTTGTGTTCGGGCGCCTCCCACCACCAGCGGCCCGCGCGGAGGTCCTCGCCGGGCTGCACGGGGCGGGTGCAGGGGGCGCAGCCGAGGCTGGGGTAGCCCTGGTCGTGGAGGGCGTTCACCGGCACGCCGTGGTGGCGCAGGTAGGCCCGGGTCTGGTCGAAGGTCCAGTCCAGGAGGGGATTGATCTTGAGGATGCCGCCGTGTTCCGCGTCCAGTTCGAAGGGCTGGAGCTCCCGCCGGGTGGGCGCCTGCTCCCGGCGCAGGCCCGTGATCCAGGCGTCGGCGCCGTCCAGGGCGCGGTGCAGGGGCTCCACCTTGCGCACGGCGCAGCAGGCCCGGCGCTGATCGAGGCCCTCATAGAAGCCGTTGGGCCCGTCCCGGCGCACCAGGGCCTCCACCGCGGCCGCCTGCGGGAAGTAGACCTCCACGTCGAGGTTGTAGTGGCGGCGGACCTGCTGCAGCAGGTCGTAGGTCTCCTGGGGAAGGCGGCCCGTGTCGAGGACGAAGATCCGGGGCACCCCGCAGCCGGGCCAGCATCTCCACGAGGGCCAGGTCCTCCAGCCCCAGGCTGCAGGCGAGGGCCAGGCGGTGGGGGGAAGGCGTGGGCGGTCCAGGTGAGGATGGTTTCCGCGGAGGCGCCGAGGAACGCTTCGTTCAGGCTCGGCGACCCGGGCGGGGGTGAAGGCCTGGATTTCCAGCGTGGGCATGGGCGGCTCCGGGGTCAGAGGTTCGGGTCGTAGGCTGGCCCCGGGGGCTCCAGGGACGCGGCCCCCCGGCGGAAGAGGCCGAAGGCCCGGGTCTGGATGGCGAGGCCGGTGGCGAGGGGCAGGATCCAGAGGAGGTGGATCCGCGCGGGGTCGAAGGACAGGCCCGGGCTCAGGACCCGCGCCAGGCCGAAGCTCACGGCGAGGACGTTGAACCACACGCAGAAGCGGCGGAAGCCTTCCTCCTGGATCTTCCGCGCCGCCCAGGCGCCGAGGACGAGGCCCGCCAGCGTGCCCGGCAGCAGGGGCGCCGTCAGGGCGAGGGAGTCCCGGGTGATGATGCCGAGGCCGAGGTAGGCCAGGGCCGTGAGGGCGGCCTCCACCACCCGCAGGAAGCTGATGGCGCTGCGGTACTCGTCCCGGGGGTAGGCCTGGTTGTGGAAGTAGAGGGAGAGGATGGGCCCGCTGATGGTGGTGGTGGCGTAGAGCAGGCCCGTGGCGAGGCCGAAGGGCAGGGCGGCGGCGCGCTCCGAGCGGAAGGCGCGGTGCAGGCCCAGGCCCTGCAGCACCACCACCGGGAAGAGCAGCAGGTAGGTCAGGAGCTTCATGGGGCCCGCCGCGGTGATGGAGAGGATCCAGGCCCCCAGGGCGATGCCCGGCACGAGGCCGCCCACCATGGGCACCACCCGGGGCGCGACCTTGGGGAAGTGGCGCAGGTTCGCGAGAAAGCGAGCCGAGGTTCAGCGCCAGCCCAGGAGCACGAGAGGACGGGGTTGAGGAGGCGGTTGGCGAGGAAGAGCAGGGCCACCGGCACGGTGACCGTGGAGCAGCTGTGGCCCAGGACGCGTTCACGCCCGCGAGGAAGGTGAGGGCCGCGAGCACGGCGAGCTGGAGGGGACCGAGGTGCAGGGCGTTCACACGAGGCTCGGAGCGGGGGCCGACGCGGGGGCTGGCGCGGGGCGAAGGCGGGCGGCCAGGGCGGCGGGGCCCAGGCGGGCGGCGAAGTTCCCGAGGCGTTCGTCGGGCCCCCCCTCGCGCCTCCAGGCTTCGAAGAGGCGGTCCAGGAGCTCCGGAAGCTCCGCGGTGGGCACCTTCTCCGCCGCAGGGAAGGCCAGGCGCGTGCCCTCCGCGTCACCGCCGGCGAAGAGCGCGTAGCGGTCCACGGCCTGGCCCACCAGGGCCAACTCCGCGGCGTAGGGCCGGGCGCAGCCGTTGGCGCAGCCCGTGAGGCGGAACACCGGCGCCCGGTCCGCGAGGCCATGCTTGTCCAGCCCCGCCTGGATCACCGCCAGGAGATCCGGGGCGGCACGCTCGGCTTCGGTGATGGCCACGGCGCAGAGGGGCAGGGCCACGCAGGCGAGGGCCCGGTCGTGGAGCTTCGACGGACTTCCGGCGCGCAGGCCCCGGGCGGCCAGGAAGGCCGCCACGCCAGCCCGGGCCTGGCGGGGAATGCCCAGGAGGATGAGGTCCTGGTCCGGGGTCACCTGCACGTCGAGGCCGTGGCGGGCGACGAGCTCCCCCAGGGCGGCCTTGAGGGGTCTCTGCCGCGGCCTGGGCGACGGTGGAAACCCAGGCCCAGGTCCTGTCGGCAGCGCTCGTCCAGCCGCCGAGGGGGACGGCGTTCGCCGCGCGGCAGGTCCATCCCCAGCGCACCTTCGGCCCGCGTCTCGACCTCCGCGCGGAACCATGCGGCGCCGCGATCGTGGACAGGTACCAGCCGCGCCCGGCGGCGTCGAGGCGATGGCCGTCGTCCTGCTGGGTGGTGACCACGGCTTCGGCCACCGCCAGGCGCGCGTGGGCGGGGATCCAGCCCAGGAGGTCCGCCAGGCGGGGGAAGGTCGTCGCGTCGTGGTGGGTCATGCCCATGCCGCCCCCGGCCAACACGAACCAGCCGTCGGTGGCCCTTCCGGTCCAGGGTCCCGGCGAAGGCCAGGTCCTGGGTGTAGGCGTCCACGCTGTTGTCGCCCGCCAGGGTGACGGCGATCTTGAATTTCCGGGGCAGGTAGGTGCCGTAGAGCGAGCTCGCCTCGAGGAAGTCGTCCACCTTCTCCCCCGTCGAGCGGATCTCCGTAGGCGTTGGACTTCGCCTGGAAGTGGTCCGACAGCGCTTGGGCCACCGGCGCGAGCTGGGCGAGGTCCGCGCGGCCGGCGGGGTTGGGCGCCTCCATGACGTTGCGCACCACGTCCCCGCAGGCCCCTTTCGTGGTGAGCAGGGCCTCGTGCAGGCCCTTCAGCGTCGCCTTGGCGTCGCCCTTCAGGACGCCGTGCAGCTCCACGCTCTGGCGGGTGGTGAGGCGCAGGGTGCCGTCGCCGAAGGCGTCGGCGAGGCGGTCCCAGGCCGCCCACTGGGCGGGGCTCAGGCGGCCGCCGGGGATGCGGCCGCGGACCAGAGCGCTGCGAAGTCGGCAGCTGGCGCCTTGTCCCGTTCCTTCTGCTGGTAGAGGCCGTGGAACTTGATGAGGTGGGAAGCGTCGGCGCCGAGCTTTTCGTCCGGCGCGGCCAGCTCCGCGGCGAGGTTCCCGCGCAGGAAGTCCGACGAGGCCTTGAGGTCTTCGAGGGCGCTCATGACAATCCTCCTTGGGGTTCCAGGCGCTCCCTAAGAGCGTGGAAGTAGTCGCGTTCGAGGGTCTCCACCGCCCGGCGGAGGATGCGGCCCCGGGATTCCAGATCGGGGAGGTCGGCGCGGATGCGGCGGCGCAGCTCCGTGAGCCGTTCCAGGTCGTCCAGGTGCTCCTTGGGCAGCAGGGCGTCGAGGCAGCCGCGGAGGGCCCGCACGAGGCCCGGGAAGGCGCCATGGGAGCCCACGGCCACCTGGAGCGGTCCACGGCGCAGGCTTCGGCCATGTAGAAGGCGCAGGTCTCGGCCTCGTCCACCGCATTGAACCAGATGCCCAGGCGCTGGGCGGCGGCGCCGAGGACGCCGTTCAGCCAAGGGTCGTTGGTGGCGCTCACCACGAGACGCTGGCCCAGCAGGTCGGCGATCTCCACCCGTCGCTGGAGGATGCGGACCTGGCCGGGGATGGCCCGCGGCGAGGCCTTCAACGGCGCCGGAGACGGAAAGGGCCACCACGGTGATGGCGGCCCCGGCCTCCAGCAGCGGACGCAGCTTAGCCCGCGCGACGCTCCCGGCGCCGACGAGGAGGACGGGCTGGCCCTGCAGCTTGAGGAAGACGGGAAGGAGGGAGGTCATGGGAGCCAGGGAAAGGGATTGGGTGGGCGAGAAGGGGCTGGAGGGCGATCACGGGGCCGAGGTAGACGATTCCGGGTCCGTCGGTACAACCCATCAGCCGCAGGGCCGCCGCGTCGGCGAGGGTGGCGGTGTGAATCCTCTGCTGGGCCGTGCAGCCGTTCTCCACCAGGGCGGTGGGAAGCGCGGGATCGGCGCCGTGGGCCAGCAACTTCCGCGCGATGGCGGGGAGCTGGCCCGTGGCCATGAAGAGCACCGTGGTGCCCCGGAAGCGCGCCAGCTCCGCCCAGTCCCGGTCCTCCTGGAGGAGGCCGTGGCCTTCGAGGATGCGCACCTCCCGCGACAGGCCGCGGTGGGTCAGCGGGATTCCCGCGGCGCCGGCGACGCCGTTGAGGGCGCTCACCCCGGGCACGACCTCGAAGGGCAGGCCCGCGTCGCGCAGGGCGAGGGCCTCCTCGCCGCCCCGCCCGAAGAGGAAGGGATCGCCGCCCTTGAGGCGGACCACCTTCCGGCCCTCCCCGGCCTTGGCGATGAGGAGGGCGGTGATCTCCTCCTGGGAAAGGGCGTGGTCCCCGGCGCGCTTGCCCACGAAGATGGCTTCGGCGGCGGCGGGGAAGAGCTCGAAGAAGGCCGCGTCCAGCAGGGCGTCGTAGAGGATCACCTCGGCCCCCTGGAGGGCCCGCAGGCCCCGCAGGGTGAGGAAGTCCGGGTGGCCGGGGCCGGCGCCCACGAGGGTCACGAAACCCCGCTGGAGGGGTTGCACGCTCATGCCGCCGCCCGGATGAGCACGTGTGTCCTGAGCCAGGCATCCACCTGTTCCCATTCAATCAAAAACGCGTCGTGCCCGTGGGGGCTGCGCAGCCAGTGGAGGCTGGTGTGCACGCCGGCGGCGCGGCCGGCCTCCGCCAGCTCCCGCAGCAGGGGCGGCGTGAAGAGGGCGTCGCTGTGGATGCCCAGCACGTGGAGCGAGGCCCGCAGGCCCCGCAGGGCCTCGACGGTGCCGCCGCGGTTGCGGCCGAGGTCGTGGGCGTCCATGGCCTGGAGCAGGGCGATGTAGCTTTCCCGTGTGAAGCGGCCGGCCAGGGCCTTGCCGTGGTGGTCGAGCCAGGTCTGGACCGCCACGGCGTCCGGAAAGCGGCGGTCGAGGCTTTCCGGGGCCCGGAAGGTGAGCATGGCCTGCTGGCGGGCGAGGGCGACCGCGTCGTCATCCCTCAGCTCGCTGCGGAGGACCGCGAGCTGGGCGGCGTTGGCGCCGCGGATCCAGGCGTCCGCTCGGGCCCCAGCGCCGATGACGCCCACGCGGTGGAAGCGGTCCGGCTCCAGGAGGGCCAGCTCCAGGGCCACCATCCCCCCCAGGGAGCCGCCCAGGACCACGTCGAAGCGCAGGCCTTCGGCGCGGATCCAGGACGCGAGGGCGGCGGCCTGGTCCCTCGGCGTCAGGGCCGGGAAGGGCTTCCCGGGCTCGGGGCCGGTCGATCCGTAGCAGGAGCCGAGGAGGTTGGGGGTCCACACGGTGGTGCGCGCCGGGTCGAAGGGCGCCCCGCTCGAGAAGAGCGGCGACCACCAGCCCTTCACCACGCCGTCGGACGTCGGCCGGTCGGCGGCGGCGGGGCCGCCGGGGTGGGCGTGGCGCAGCCGCACCCGCAGGGGTCCGAAGCCCACGCGACGGTAGGCCACGTGGACCGGCAGCTCCTCGCCGCTTTCCAGAAGGACGGGCTCCAGGCCTGCAAGGCGCTCAAGCGCTGGCCCCGTTACAAGTTCCGTGCTCACGGCGCCACCGCGTCCAGGGCCGCGTCGAGATCCGCGATGAGGTCGTCGATGTGCTCCAGGCCCACGCTGAGGCGGATGAGGTCCTCGGTGACGCCGGTGGCCTCCCGCTCGGCGGGGCTGAGCTGCTGGTGGGTGGTGCTGGCGGGGTGGATGATGAGGCTCTTGGCGTCGCCCACGTTGGCGAGGCGGGAGAAGAGCTGGACGGCGTTGATGACCGCCTTGCCCGCCGCCAGGCCGCCCTTCACGCCAAAGGTCAGGATGCCGCCGAAGCCCTTGCCCTTGCGGAAATAGCGGGAAGCGGCGCCGTGGGTGTCGTGGTCGGGCAGGCCGGGGTAGTTCACCCAGGCGACCTTGGGGTGCTGCTGCAGCCACTGGGCCAGGGCCAGGGCGTTCTCGCCGTGGCGCTCCAGGCGCAGGGGCAGGGTCTCCAGGCCCTGGATGAGGAGGAAGGCGTTGAAGGGCGAGATGGCGGGGCCCGTGTCCCGCAGGCCTTCGATGCGGGCCTTGGTGATGAAGGCGGCCGGGCCGGCGAGCTCCGACAGCACCGCGCCGTGGTAGGCGGCGAAGGGCTCGGTGAATTCGGGGAACTTGCCGTTGGCCCAGTTGAAGCGGCCGCCGTCCACGATGACGCCGCCGATGGACGTCCCGTGGCCGCCGATGAACTTCGTCGCGCTGTGGACGACGATGTGGGCGCCATGCTTAATCGGCTTCACCAGGTAGGGCGTGGGCAGGGTGTTGTCCACGATGAGGGGAATGCCGGCGTCCTCGGCGATCCTGCCCAGCACTTCGAAGTCCGGCACGTCCAGCTTGGGATTGCCGAGGGCCTCGATGTAGATGGCCTTGGTGGCGGGCGTGATGGCCGCCCGGAAGGCTTCGGGGTCGCGGCTGTTGACGAAGGTGGTGGTGATGCCGTTCCGGGGAAGCGTGTGGTGCAGGAGGTTGTAGGTGCCGCCGTAGAGGTTGTCGCCGGCGACGAGGTGGTCGCCGGTCTTGAGGAGGGTATTCAGGGTGAGGGTGATGGCGGCCTGGCCCGAGGCCACGGCCAGGGCGGCGATGCCCCCTTCCAGGGCCGCGAGGCGCTGCTCCAGCACGGCCTGGGTGGGATTCATGATCCGCGTGTAGATGTTGCCGGGCACTTCCAGGTTGAAGAGCTGGGCGCCGTGCTCGGCGCTGTCGAAGACGTAGCTGGTGGTCTGGTAGATGGGCACGGCCCGGGACTTCGTGTCGCCGTCGGGGCTGTGGCCGCCGTGGAGGGCGATGGTTTCGAAGCGGTGGGTGGTGGTGGCGGTCTCGCTCAAGGTGGACTCCGGTCGTGGCGGGGCTGGTGGCCCGCAGGGGGTGCGTCCTTGACCTTCCTCCACCGAGAGTTGGAGAAAGCCTCTGGACGCTGCGAGGGAGTGCCTCGTCAGTCCGTCGCGATCGTTGCTTCAGAGCGCCGTGTCAGTTCACACAAGCTCGACATCTGTCCGGATCAAGATCCGGCGGGAATTGGCACCACCACTGGGTTGCAGCAGGTTGCCAAGGTTTCACAGGGCCCGTCCCTCCACCTTTCTGGATATCGCGCTATGGAACTGACAAAGATCTCGTACAGGACTGAGCTTGGGCTACCGGAAGTCAGGGAACAATGGATTGCAGGAAGTTTGATGGGGGTATCACGGGGGCGTGATGAGCCGGAAGGCTGTGGGACGGCACCCCCTTCCGCCCCTTAGAGTGGAAGGCCCGGGGAGCCTGGATGCATCCGCCCGATCAAGGACAAGCGCTGCTGGGCCGGGACGGCCGGCTGCTTTTCGCGACCCGGGCGGTGCGGATGTTCGCCTACGGCTTCCTGTCGGTGGTGCTGGTGCTCTACCTGGCGGGGCTGGGCTTCAGCGAGGGGCGTATTGGCCTGCTGCTCACCCTGACGCTGGTGGGCGACACGGTCATCTCCCTCGGGATCACCCTCCACGCCGACCGCATCGGCCGCAAGCGCATGCTCCTGCTGGGCGCGGCCCTGATGGTGGCGGCGGGGGTGCCCTTCGCCCTCAGCGGAGACTTCCTGGTGCTGCTCCTGGCGGCCACGATCGGCGTCATCAGTCCTTCGGGCCACGAGGTGGGGCCCTTCCTGGCGCTCGAGCAGGCGGCCCTTTCCCAGGTGCTGCCGGAAGGGCGCCGGACGGAGGTGTTCGCCTGGTACAACCTGTCGGGCTCCTTTGCCACCGCCCTGGGGGCCCTGGCGGGGGGCTGGACGGCCCAGGCCCTGCAGGCGTCGGGCCTGGCAAGCGTGGCCAGCTACCGGGTGCTGGTGGTGGCCTACGCGGCGGCGGGGCTGGTGCTGCTGGCGCTGTTCAGCCGCACGACCGGGGCCATCGAGGCGGCGAAGTCCGCCACGCCCTCCCGCTTCGGCCTCCACAAGTCCACGGGGGTGGTGCTGCGGCTCTCGGGCCTCTTCGCCCTGGACGCCTTCGCCGGGGGCTTCGTGATCCAGAGCCTCGTGGCCTACTGGTTCCACCTGAAGTTCGGCGTGGCGCCGGGGCTGCTGGGCAGCATCTTCTTCGTGGCCAACCTGCTGGCGGGGCTGTCGGCGCTGTACGCCGTGCGCCTCGCGGGGCGCATCGGGCTGATCCGCACCATGGTGGTGACGCACATCCCGTCCAACGTGCTGCTCATCCTGGTGCCCTTGATGCCGACCCTGCCCCTCGCGGTGGCGGTGCTGCTGCTGCGCTTCAGCATCTCCCAGATGGACGTGCCCACGCGCCAGGCCTACACCATGGCGGTGGTGGACCCCGACGAGCGCAGCGCCGCCGCCGGCGTCACCGGCATCGCGCGCACGACGGGCGCGTCGCTGTCGCCGGTGCTGGCGGGGCAGTTGCTGGCGCTGCCGGTGCTGGGCGGTGTGCCGTTCTTCCTGGCGGGCGGCCTGAAGATCGTCTACGACCTGCTGCTGTGGCGGAGCTTCAAGGCGTCGGATCTCGGAGGCCGGGACGCCGGGCCCTGAGGTCTTCCGCAAGGTGCCGACACCCCCAAGGCTGAGGAGGCTCCTGGCCTGAGCCCGGAGGAGCGGGCCTCCCCTTGACGGGGAATGGCACCGGTGGGAGCTTCGGGGCGCCAGAAACCCCCGATGCGCCACACCCGTGCCGCCTCAGGCGAGAGAACAGGAACCCACCATGACCGCCCAGGACATCGTCGCTGAACTCAAGAAGGTCGGCACCGAGAAGACCCGCGCCATGTGGCTGAAGCACGGCGCGAAGGAGCCCTGCCTCGGCGTCAAGGTCGAGGACATGAAGAAGATCCAGAAGCGCGTCAAGGTGGACTACGCCGTCGCCCTCGAACTCTACGACACGGGCATCGCCGAGGCCATGTACCTCGCCGGCCTCATCGCCGACGACGCGAGGATGACGAAGCAGGATCTGCAGAAGTGGGTGGAGAACGCCACCTGGGGCATGGTGGGGGAGTACACGGTGCCCTGGGTCGCCTCGTCGAGCGCCCACGGCCGGGAGATGGCCCTGAAATGGATCGATTCCAAGGACCCGGCCATCGCCGCGTCGGGCTGGGGGACCTACGGCAGCCTCGTCGCCATCAAGCCGGATGCCGACCTCGACCTCGCGGAGATCCAGGCCCTCCTCGAGCGCATCGCCAAGACCATCCACCAGCAGCCCAACCGCGTGAAGTACGTCATGAACGGCTTCGTCATCGCCGTCGGCTGCTTCGTGAAGCCCCTCCACGACCTCGCCATGGAGACGGGCAAGACCATCGGCAAGGTCACCGTGGACCTGGTCGGGGACTGCAAGATCCCCTCTGCGCCGGAGTCCATCAAGAAGTTCGAAGCCCGCAGTCCGATCGGGAAGAAGCGCAAGTCGCCCAAGTGCTGAGGGTGAATCGGCGTGAGTGAGTGCCGATTTCCGAGATCCTTCTTCGCAGGCGCGAGGCGGGCGCCCAGGTAGGCCGCTGGGATGAATGACAACGATGCTGGCGATCGAGAACCACAGGGGGTGGAGGAAGCGGCTGTTGATGGATTCCACGATCATCATGACGAGGCTCGCGACAATGAAGCCGAGGATGCATAGAATCAAAAATATTTGCCGTGTCGAATGAAGTCGGGGGATGGTCTGGCAACATCTGCAGGCCTACTTCGTAGTAGCCCAGGACTCACTTTCCCAAGGTTGTATTGGCAGTTGCCTGGTTGAGTCTCGCAGCGGGTACGGCGCCATCAGCCGTCACCAACCTCATCACCACCTTCCCCTTGTGCCGCCCATCCCGAAAAAACCGGAACGCCTCCACTGTCTCCTCCAGTCCGAAGCACCGGTCGATAACCGGCACCAGCTTCCCCGCCTCGAACAGCTCGTTCAGGGCCTCCAGCCCCTGATTCGCCTTCAAGGCCAGGACGCGGATCTTCTTGCGCTGGACGAGGGCGATCCAGGGCCAGAGCAGCAGGGCCTGGAACAGCCGGGCCATGGAGCC
>JBGASS010000046.1:0-10787 GCA_044229555.1 Holophagaceae bacterium | reverse complement strand
AGGTGGACTTCGGCCAGCGCACGCTGATCAACGACGTGGCGGGCATCCCCTTCCTGGTGTCGGGGAACCTGAACACGAACCCGACCTTCCCGGCGGCGGACCCGACGACGAACTTCCCGGCCTTCAACGCCGGCGCGAGCACGCCGAGCGGCTTCTACAACCCCTGGATCGGCACGGGCCTCGGCAACTTCGTGGTGACCTGGGCGCCGGTGCGCATCCAGTACACCCTGAGCCGCTACATCGGCCTGGGCGCCTACGGCTTCGGCATCGTCGCCGAGGACCAGTACGGCCGCGCCAACTCGGCCCAGAAGAACATCTACCCGATCTTCGGGACGCTGCGCTTCTTCAACAACCGCTTCGTGTGGAAGGGCGACACCAACGGCGAGACCGACGCCGCCCCCCGCGGCCGCATGTTGACCTCCGGCAACACGGAAACGGTCCGTGCCGCCACGGGCCGCGAGAACTACTACCTGACCTACCTGCCGGTGGGCATCAGCTCGAACCCGGCGGAATGGATCGACGCGGGCACGACGGTGACCTACGGTTCCGACCTCTTCGGCCGGGCCAACGCGAACGGCACCTTCTCCGGCGCCTACGCCTCGGGCTTCAACGCCGCCCTGCCGGCCCCGGTCCCGGGCGCGGGCAACTTCTTCAACGCCTCCGCCGGCGCCTTCCATACCCTCGACGGCCGCAACGACGGCGCCTTCGCGGTGTTCAACTACAGCGCCAATCCCCTGAACACGACCCTGAACCCCTCCGCCCGCGCCGCGGGCGTCGTGGGCACGGTGGCCGGCAACACCGGCACCTACGTCCAGTTCCAGGGCGGCGCTCCGGAGTCCAACCCGGCCCGTCCCGCGGTCTCCCAGGTTTCAGTGACCCCCAGCGGCTGGTACTCCAACCACGAGGCCCTCGGCCGCGTGGTGCCTTCCAACTCCCCCTACCTCTTCGCGCTGGGCACGGCGGACGTGTGGGGCGGCGGTGGTGGCGCGGCTGCTTCGGCGGTCTACGGCCTGAACTTCAACACCAATGGCTTCAGCGCGGCGAGGTTCGTCGGCGTGCCCATCCAGGGCCTGGCCGGCAATGGCTCCTTCCCCACCCGCTGGTTCGCCGGCAAGGTCCAGAGCGAGGTCAACTACAACCAGACCCTGCCGGGCCGTCCCATCTTCTTCTCCGTCGCGACGGAGAGCACGCCTGCCCAGGCGAACCTGGGTGATTCCACCACCGGCGCCATCGGCATCGGCGTTGGGCAGATGGACCAGGACGGCGGCCGCCTGCGGCTCTCCTTCACCTGGCCGACCATCGTGACCAACACCGCCGCGGGCTACCCCGCCGTCGGCGCTCCGAACCTCTTCGAGGCCACGGACATCGTCCAGGCCGCCGTGCCCAACCTGTCCGGCAACGCCCGCTTCTTCTTCACGGGCAACTTCCCCTCCGGCACTTCCACGGGGAACGGCCAGATCGCCAACCCCGTGGCCGAGCAGGGCGATGCCGTCGACCGCAACTTCTTCGGCAAGTTCGGCCTGACCACCCTCACCGCCGCCGCCGACCTGACCCCCACGGGTCTCCAGGTCACCACGGCGCCCCACCAGCCCATCCACGCGGTCACGGATTCCCTCTGGATCCCCAACAACGCGAACCTGCACTTCAACTTCCCCAACGCCTACACCACCCCCGCGGGCGGCTCGGGCTACACGGACATCCCCTTCATCGGCATCCGCGGCTACGTGGACCGCGTCATTGCCCCCAACATGGTCTCCAACTCCCTGCTGGGTACCCTGACCGGGCTTGATCCCTTCTTCCTCTGGTCCACCAACGGCACCTACAACTACCTCTCCCTCGGCACCCGCGGCGACAACCAGGATCGCGGCGTCAACAGCCTGGATGACCCCACCAATCCCGCGCTCATCGACACCACCCAGGGCGACCGCACCTTCCTGGTGTGGATGAAGAAGGACGCCGCCGGCGACAACGCCTACGGCACCTGGGGCGGCTCCATGCTCGTGGGCGGCGGATCTTCCGTCGATGCCCGCGGCGGCATCACCACCGTGCCCCACTTCACCATGGGGGCGACGGGCCTCACGGACACCCAGGCACAGATCTCCTTCGCCACCCTCGGTGGCCAGCTCGGCGCCGCCAACCAGAGCCTCACCGACGGCTCCGGCGTTGACAACGGTTGGAACCGCAGCCAGTTCGAGCTGCTCCGCAACATCGTGGGCGCCCCCGCCCAGTTCGGTCTCGCCTCCCGCGTGAAGCTGGTGGATCCCTCCATCGTCACCCCCGCCACCGCGGGCCTGACGGACGGCCCCACCTTCGACCTGGCCGCCGTGAACACGCAGGACGCCATTCCCCAGAACAGCTTCGTGATCTACGGCGTCCGCGACCGCGGCGCCAAGACCGCGCAGAACGGTTCCACATACAGCAACAAGCTGGGCGAAGCGGGCGTCGAGCCCGGCGCGCCGATCCTGGCCCAGTGGTGGAACACGGGCCTCGGCGACATCACCACGTCGTCCTTCCCCAACGTGATCCAGGCCTATGCCTCCGAGTGGCTGCCCGCCGAGTTCACCCAGGTCGTCCACATCAACCACAACTACGTCTCCAAGGTGCAGTTCCCCGGCACCACGAACGCGAACGGCTCGGGCATCGTCGGCAACAACGTCGCCAAGATCATGGGCCAGATCGGCCTGGTGGCCCCTGCGGGCCACATCCTGCTGAACAACGGCGGCCAGGGCGTCAAGCCCGTGGTCACGCCGGTCCGCCAGCTGGCCATCAACGACCTGCGCAGCAACGTCGCCAACGGCAATGTCCAGGTCGGCCTCAAGCTGGACATCTTCAACGGCAACGCGGTGGTCGCCGCGACGGGCGCCCCGGCGACCGGCGCCCCCGACTACCGCCTGGCCAACGGCAACGGCGTGGCCAACTACCTGCTGAATGGATATTCCAACGTTCAGATCACCTTCCAGCCTGCGGTCAATGACCTTCGCCATCCCAGCGGCTACACCATTTCCGTCTACGAGGTCATCGGCAATCCCGCGCCTACCCAGACCTCGATCATTCAGGTCCAAGAGTTCCGCATGGGCCACCTTGGCGGCATTGGCGCCCTGCAGACCCTCAACCTCCCCAACTTCAGTGCCATGGGCAGGTTCAGCCCCATAGCTGGCACTGTGACTGCCGGCCAGGTCCGCTACTACATGGTCAAGGTCCGCAACACCTGGATGGAAGGCACTGAAGGAGCCGCCGGCCACAGCTTCGATCTGGGCAAGGAGCCCTGGGCGACCCGCTTCCCCATGGCCTACGCCGATGTGGTTTCCGGTGTCTTCGGCGTCCAGTACTAATCCAAGATCCTCGGATCGGACAAGGGGCCCTTCGGGGCCCCTTGTTTTTTAACCCTTCACCCCGTGCCGAGAGGGGTCCATGCAGCAGTTCCGCCATCCTGGATGGGTCGTCACGGGGCTGCTGATCAGCATCCTCGCTGGTGGAGTGACTGGCCCAGGCTGAAAAACCCTCGATGCAGGATGCCAGGATCTAGATTGTGGCCCGGTTGAAGGAGTTCCACAGCAATGTCGATTCCTTGGCTAAGCGGGAAGGTTTCTGAGCGGACGACCACCTCGACGTCAACGCTTGGGGCGTCGTGCGCACCGAGGCCGAGATCCTGTAGATCCTGTAGATCCTGAAGGAGGGCGAGGCAAAGGCCTCTGTTCCCAAAAAGGCCGAGAATCCCATGGTCACCTACGGCGCGGACGAGGTCTGTTTCAGCCCCATTCGAAGGCTTGACCGCCCTCGACAGCCGGCTCGTGCTGCAAACAGCGGGTGAGCCGAGCAGCGGCGAAACCCTACCGCTGCTGCGCCTCCACCACCGTCAGCGCCGTCAGGTGCAGGATGTCGTTCAGGTCCGAGTGCCGCTGCAGCACGTTGGTGGGCTTGTCCATGCCGCAGGTGATGGGCCCGATGACCTCGGCGCCGGCGAGGCGCTGGATGAGCTTGTAGGCGATGTTGCCGCTGTTGAGGTCGGGGAAGATGAGGACGTTGGCGCCGCCCTGGACGTCGGCGAAGGGATAGCTCTCCGCCAGGATGTCGGCGTTCAGCGCCGTGTCGGCCTGGAGCTCGCCGTCGCAGTGCAGGTCCGGGCGGAGCTGCTTCACCAGCTGGGCGGCCTTCTGCATCTTGCGGGGGCTCGGGTGGTCCACGCTGCCGAAATTGGAGAAGGAGAGCATGGCGATGCGGGGCTCCAGGTCGAAGCGGCGCTGCACCAGGTCCGCGGTGAGGATGGCGATCTCCGCCAGCTCCTCGGGGGTGGGATCGATGGTCATGGTGGTGTCGGCGAAGAAGACCACGCGGCTCTTCAGCACCAGCACGTACACGCCGCAGACCTTCTTCACGCCGGGCCGCGTGCCGATCACCTGGAGACAAGGGGAGATGGTCTCCGGGTAGTAGCTGGAGATGCCCGCCACCAGGCCGTCGGCCTTGCCCATGCGGCACATGAGGGCCCCGAAGACGATGCGGCGCCGGGTCTGGCGGTCCGCCTCGTAGCGGGTGATGCCCTTGCGCTGGCGCAGGGCATGGAAGGCCTCGATGGCCTCCTCGCGCCAGGCCACCTTCTCAGGGTTGATGATCTCCACCTCGCCCAGGTCCAGGTGAAGCTCCTCCATGGCGGCGCGGATCTTCTCCTCCCGCCCCAGCAGCACCGGGACGCAGAGCCCCTCGTCCACCAGGGTCTGGCAGGCCCGCAGGATCTCCGGATGGTCCCCTTCCGGAAAGACGATGCGCCTCGGATCGGCCTTGGCGCGGTTGAGCACCGTGCGGATCACGTCCTTGCTGCGGCCCTGCAGACCTTCCAGCTTCTCCCGGTACTTGGCGAAGTCGGCGATGGGCTGCTTGGCCACGCCGCTGTCCATGGCGGCCTTGGCCACCGCCGGCGCCACCCAGAGGAGCACCCGGGGATCGAAAGGCTTCGGGATGATGTACTGGGGGCCGAAGGCGAACTTCTGGCCCGAGTAGGCCTTCGAGACGCTTTCCGGCACGTCCTCCTTGGCCAGGGCCGCCAGGGCCTGGGCCGCCGCCAGCTTCATCGCCTCGTTGATCTCCGTGGCCCGCACGTCCAGGGCGCCCCGGAAGATGAAGGGGAAGCCCAGCACGTTGTTCACCTGGTTCGGGTAGTCGCTGCGGCCCGTGGCCATGATGATGTCCGGGCGCGCGGCGATGGCCGAAGGGTAGTCGATCTCCGGATCCGGGTTGGCGAGGGCGAAGACCACCGGATTGGCGGCCATGCTCTTGATCATGTCGGCGGTGAGGACGCCCTTGGCGCTGCAGCCCACGAAGACGTCGGCGCCGGCGATCACCTCGCCCAGCGTCCGCAGCCCGGAAGCCTTCGAGAAGCGGGCCTTGTACTCGTTCATGCCCTCCGTGCGGCCGTCGAAGACCAGGCCCTTGGTGTCGCAGAGCCAGAGGTTCTCCAGCTTCACGCCGGCGCTGACCATCATGTTGGCGCAGGCGATGGCGGAGGCCCCGGCGCCGCTGAAGACCACCTTCAGGTCCCGCAGCTGCTTGCCGATGACCTCGCAGGCGTTGAAGAGGGCCGCCGTGCTGATGATGGCGGTGCCGTGCTGGTCGTCGTGGAAGACGGGGATCTTCATCTCGGCCTTGAGGCGCTTCTCGATCTCGAAGCACTCCGGCGCCTTGATGTCCTCCAGGTTGATGCCGCCGAAGGTCGGCTCGAGGGACTTGACGATGGCGATGAACTTCTCCGGATCCAGCTCGTCGATCTCGATGTCGAAGACGTCGATGTCGGCGAAGCGCTTGAACAGCACGCCCTTCCCTTCCATGACCGGCTTGCCCGCGAGGGCGCCGATGTGTCCCAGGCCCAGCACGGCGGTGCCGTTGGAGATGACCGCCACCAGGTTGCCCTTGGCGGTGTACCGGTAGGCGTCCTCGGGGTTCTTCTCGATCTCCAGGCAGGGTTCCGCCACGCCGGGGCTGTAGGCCAGGGAGAGGTCGCGGGCGGTGCTGGTGGGCTTGGTGGGGACGACTTCGATCTTCCCCTTCCGCCCGGTGGAGTGGTAGTCGAGGGCTTCCTGCTTGCGGATCATCGGGACCTTCCTTCGGAATCACGGCCGGGGGACCCCAGCCGCGCATTGAGTGTCACGCCTCGAGCCGTTCCAGGGCCTCCTGCTGCTCGCGCTGGACGCGCTGGGTGCTCCAGAAGCCCCACCACGCCCCCGCCATGCCCGTGAACGTGCCGACGCCCACGAGGAGGGCCAGGCTCGGCATGGAGAAGAAGCCGAGCCGCGCGAGCTCCACCAGCATGGGGGAGATGGACCCGGCGCCCTTGGCGATGCCCGCCCAGAACCCGAAGAGGCCGAGGATGGCGAGGCCGCTGCCCAGGACGCCCAGCAGCCCGCCTTCGATGACGAGGGGCGTGCGGATGAAGGCCTCGCTGGCGCCCACCAGGCGCATGATGGCGATCTCCTCCTCCCGGGACAGGATGCTCATGCGGATGACGTTCCCGGTGGAGAAGCCCGCGGCGATGAGGAGCAGGAGGCCGAGGGTGCCGAAGGCGCTGCGCATCCACGAGGCCGCCCGCTGCATGGACATGAGGCGCTCATGGTCCACGAGCACGTCCCCCACGCCCTCCAGGGTCTTCAGGCTCTCCCCCACCTCCAGGGCGCGGCCCGCCTTGGAGAGGCTGGTGTTCAGCGTCAGCTCGAGGTATTCGGGCATGGTCTCGCGCCCCAGGCTTTCCAGCATAAGGCCGGCTTCGCGGGTGGTTTCGTTCAGCCGCCGCGTCGCTTCCTGGGAGGTGATGCGGGCCACCTGGGGAAAGCGGGGGTCCCGCTTGAGCCTGGCCTCCAAGTCGTCGATGGCGGCCCCTTCGGCGGCCCAGACGGTGATGCGGGCCAGGCCTTCCAGCCGGCCCACCGCGCGTTCCAGGCTTTCCAGCATGAGCAGGCCGCCGCCGGCCAGGAGCAGCCCGGAGGCCAGGGTGATGATGGCGAGGAAGTGCTGGCCGCGGTGGCGGAAGAGGTCCTTGGCCGCGTCGCGGAGGAGGACCGCGAGCAGCCGCAGACGCAGCATCATGCGCTCCCGTCGAGGGCGATGCCCTTGAGCTTCACGGTGGCGCCGAGGGTGAAGGTCTTCACCACCGAACCGGACTGGGAGGGGTTCTTGAAGAGGCGGAGCAGGTTCGTGGGCGCCTCGCCGCTGGTGGCGTCGAGGGCGGCCAGCCAGTCCTTGTTGCCGGGGTGGGCGAGGACCCGCAGGTTGTTGAGGGCCGCCGTGCCGAGGGTGCCCTTGTCCGGCGCCTGGTTCGGGTTCGATCCGAACTGGCCGAGGGTGAAGACGCTGATGGGCGGCTCCGAGGAGGACGCGTCCTGGTTGTGGCGAGCGATGAAGACGCGGTTGTTCCCCGTATCCAGCGCCAGGGAGCCGTACCGCTCCAGCTTCGTGTTGCCCCCGATCAGGACGCTGCTGGCGCCGAACCCGCTGGCGGTGCCGCTGCGGAGCCGCGGGCCATTGAAGGTCTCCGTCGAGACCTGCACCTGGTTGCCGTCCTTGAAGAAGGCGTAGACGCCCCCGCTGCCCGCGGCGAGGCCGGTGCCGAGCTTGTCGCCGGAAACGCCGATCTTGTTGCCTGGAGTCACGATGAAGCCTTCGTTGAAGAAATGGGGGCTGCTGACCACCCAGACCCGGGCTTCGCTCTCGCTCGTCTCCATCACGTAGAGGGTCCCCGACACCGGGTCCAGCGCCGCCTGGCTGAACTTCCCGTTGTTCAGGCGGTCCCCGCTGTTGCCGAGGTTGAAGTGGATGGCCTCGGCGGTGGGGATCGCCCCGGTCTGCTGTCGGATGCGCTCCACCTTCACCACGTCCCCGGCCTCCCCCACGAGCCAGAGGCGGTTGCCGCTGCCGTCCACCGCGAGCCCGCCCCAGGCGAGGTTCTTCACTTTGGCGAACTGCTCGCTGCTGATGGTGCGGGTGTTGGCGGGCAGCGCGTCCGCGGCGTGGAGGGCCGCGACGTTGTCCCAGATCAGCAGCCGGTTCGAGGCTCCGTCCGCCGTGTCGAAGGCGTAGAGGGCGGTCCCGGAGGTGCTTCCCCCTCCCGCGGCATCGGGATCGACGCACCCGGAGAACAGCGCCAGGATGGACAGGGCGAGGCTAACCCCCGTCCGGCGGAGGAAGCGGTTCAATCGCATGGTCAGCTCCGTAAGGCCTCCTGCCTACTTGGCGAAGAGGGCCTTCAGTTGTGCGTTCAAGGTCTTCACGAGTTCCGCGTCGACTCCGGCGTCCACCGCACCCTTCGAGATGGAGAGGGCCAGCTGCTTCACGGCCTCCGCGCCCTCGCCGCTGATGATGCCCTGGGTGGAGCGCGCCTGGAGGCGGTTGATCATCTCGTGGTGCTCGAAGGGCAGGACGGTCTTGGCGGTCTGCGAGATCCGCTGGGTGAAGGCCGTGAGTTTCGCGAGCATCAGCGGGTCGACGACGGCCTTGGGCGCGGGGGCCGGCGCCACGGCGGCGGGCTCGTCGGCGACGGGGAAGCCGCCTGCGGCCGCGGGGGGCGGTGGAGCCGGCGGCGGGGGGGCGGCGGGGAGTTCCACCGCGGGCTTGCGGCCGCTGCGGACCCCTTTGAGCGCGATGTGTCCGCCCATGCAGAGCCCGTAGAGGTCCTTCGCCACGTTCAGCACGGGCTTCTGCAGCACCTCGCTGAGCTCCAGCACCGTGTAGTAGCCGGTGACGAGCTCCAGGAGCTTGGCCTCCCGCGGGTTCACCCCGGCGGGAATCTCCCCGGGCAGGAGATTGGAAACGGGATACAGGTCCACGGAGGAGATCTTCTGGCTGATGACCCGCCACTCGTCCATGCGGCGGCCCATCTCCATGAGGATCGAGGCATTGGGCTTCTGGATGGAGGGAGTCACGCTCACCTCGCCCTCCTCGAAGGAGTAGGTGCCGTCCAGCCAGAGCGCAACCTCGTAGAAGGCCTCCAGGCCCTCGGCCATCGAGCTCACCGCGTGGATGATGCGCCCGTCCTTGAGGTAGATCTTCGTCCGCTTGTTGTCTTCCACCACGTTGAAGCAGCCCGACTTCCCGCCCTGGCTCACGAGCTGGATGATGTCGGGGAGCGGCGCCTCGCGCATGGAGCCTTGGATGAGACCCTGGGACATGGGGAAATCCTTCTTTTGGCCGTCCGTATGGTTGAAGGCCGATGGTAGCACGTCCAGCCTGTGACTGGATTCCGGGGCTCACTCTAGCCAACGGGAAGCCTGTTGGGGATCCTGGAGGCCAAGGAGCCGCCGTGGGATCCCCCTTCGCGACGATCGAGCAGGCCATCGAGGCCATCCGCCGCGGCCGGATGGTTGTGGTGGTGGACGACGAGGACCGGGAGAACGAGGGCGACCTCACCCTCGCGGCGGCCCACGTCACCCCCGAGGCCATCGCCTTCATGGCCACCCACGGCCGGGGCCTGGTCTGCGTCGCCCTGGAGGGGGAGCTCCTCGACCGGCTCCAGATCCCCCTGATGGTGCGGGAGAACAGCAGCCCCTTCGAAACGGCCTTCACCATCTCCGTCGAGGCCCGGACCGGCACCACCACGGGCATTTCCGCCGCCGACCGGGCGCGGACCATCCAGGCCCTCGTCGACCCCGCCAGCCGGGCCCAGGACTTCGTCAAGCCCGGACACATGTTCCCCCTGCGCGCCCGCCCCGGAGGCGTCCTGACCCGCACGGGCCAGACGGAGGCCTCCGTGGACCTGGCGCGGCTGGCGGGCCTGCATCCCAGCGGCGTGATCTGCGAGATCATGAAGGAGGACGGCACCATGGCCCGGGTGCCGGACCTGGTGCCCTTCTGCGAGCGGCACGGGCTGCTCCTGGTGACGGTGGCGGACCTGGTGGCCTACCGCCTGCGCACGGACCCCATCGTGAAGGCCCTGGAGGTGCGCAGCCTGGGTACCGCCGCGGGGCCGGTTTCGGTGCACCGCTTCCAGAGCCTGCTGGACGGTGGAACCCACTTCGCGTTCGTCATCGGCGATCCCCTGCAGGGAGGCCCGCCCCTGGTGCGCGTCCATCTCGAGACCCTGCCGGAGGACCTGCACGGTTTCGGCTCCGGCCCCTTCCAGGCCGCCATGGAGGCCATCCACGGCGAGGGCCGCGGCGTACTGGTCTACCTGCGCCGCCATGCGGCGACCCAGGGCGTCCACCTGGAGTCCGCGGAAGCCCTCCCCGGCCCCAGCGACAGGGACGTGGGCGTCGGCGCCCAAATCCTGCGATCTTTGGGGATCCATGAAATGCGCCTTCTGACCCGCAGCGAAAAGAAGTACATTGGGCTCCGAGGTTTCGGGCTCGACATCACGTCCCAGGTTCTGCTCCCCCCACCGCCGCTCCCCTCCCAGACGGTTCCGTGATCAACACCACCTTCCTGACCCAATCGCCCCTGTTCAGGAATCTGGACGAGACCGAGCGTGCCCAGATCCTCATCATCGGGCAGGTCCGGAGCTTCAAGGACCACGAGGTGATCTTCAAGGAAGGCGATCCGGGGGACGGCCTCTTCATCGTCGTGAAGGGCAGCGTCCGCATCTCCAAGCGCAGCGTCACCGGAGAGGAGGCCCTCGCGATCCTGGAGCCCCCGGCCTTCTTCGGGGAGATGGCCCTCATCGACTTCAGCCCCCGGGCCGCGGACGCCATCGCGAACGAGGGCACCGAGCTCTTCTTCATCCCCCTCAAGGAACTCCGCGGCCTCATCGAGGCCCACCACCACCTGGCCCTCAAGGTCCTCTTCGCCCTCTGCGAAGTCATGGCCCAGCGCCT
>JBGASS010000045.1:0-11160 GCA_044229555.1 Holophagaceae bacterium | reverse complement strand
TGGCAGGAAGTGGCCCGGCGCATGGCCCACGAAGTGAAGAACCCCCTCACGCCCATCCAGCTCACCGCCCAGCGCCTCATCCGCCGCGCCGCGGAGAACCGGCTGGATCCCGACGTGGTGAGCCAGGGGGCGGAGACCATCCTGGCGGAGGTGCGCAGCCTCGCGAAGCTGGTGGACAGCTTCACCCGCTTCGCCCGGCTGCCGGTGCCGGTCTTCGCGCCCTGCGACGCCCGGGACCTGCTCCAGCAGGTGGCGGCCATGTACGGGCCCCTGCGCACGGAGGTGGTCTGGGCCGTGGACCTCCCGGCCTCGCCCCTGCCCGTGCTCTGGGATGGGGACATGGTGAAGCGGGCCCTCGTCAACCTCGTGGAGAACGCCCTGGCGGCCATGGAGGGCCAGGAGGCGGGCGCGATCCGCCTCGCCTGCGCCCTTGAGGGGACCTGGGTCCGCCTCGGGGTGGAGGACGAGGGATCCGGCGTCCCGGAACAGGACCGGGCGCGGCTCTTCGAGCCCTACTTCAGCACCAAGCGCAAGGGCACGGGCCTGGGCCTGGCCATCGTCCGCAAGATCGCCGAGGAACACGGGGGCAGCGCAGCCTTCGAGGCCCTGGCCAAAGGGTCAAGGTTCACGCTGCGCCTGCCGGTGGAACCAGGCCGGACCTCCGCCTGAGGCCCGCTTTTTCTCCCGGGGCGCGAGCGTTGGCGGGGCCTACCCGGGGTCAGGGGCCAGCGGGAGGAATGTGAACAAAAATTCACTGTCATTGGGCGGGGCTTTGGAGAACCTAGAGGGTCTGCCTTAGCTCCGGTTCACCCCTTTGGAGTCTCCATGCGCCTCTTCTCCCGGCGGAATCTCTCCCTGTTCGTCGCGGCCCTGCTCGGGGTCGCGCCCCTTTCCGCCCAGATCCCCCTGGCCCCCGGCGTGCGCGTCGCCCATCCCGACCACCACGAGTTCGAGGCGGCCCTGTGGGCGCCCTTCCTGGGCGAGGCGGGCGAGGCCCGCACCTTCACCGTCGGCTTCGGCTACGTGGACGCGCAGACCGGCACCGTGGGCTCCTGGCGCCTGGAGCTGGTGGACGCCAAGGGCCGCGCGCGCCGCGCCTGGCACGGCGAGACCTTCCTGGCCGGCGGTTTCGGCACCCAGCGCATCGCCTGGAATGGCCTCGACGAGGGAGGGGCGGCCCTGGAGCCGGGCTTCTACACCCTGCGCCTCACCGCCAAGCCCATGGCCCAGGAGGCCTACCGCCACTATCCCGGCGGCAGCCAGCAGGACCGGGTCGAAGCCCATCTCGGGTCGAGCCCGGAGGAGGCCGCCACCCAGGAGACGACGGTCCGCGTCGGTCCCGCGCCGCGCCTGAAGGTGCGCGGCCTGGACCTGCCGACGGGCAGCCTGGGCCGCCGCCCCGCAGCCGCCCCGGGCTCCGCGCCCGCCCCCGCCTCCCTCCCCTACACGGTCTACCTCGGCAACCTCCCACAGCCAGACCAACCACTCCGACGGCGGCGTGCCTGCCCGGCGAGCTACAGCGGCTCCGAGAATCCACAGGCGGGGGTGGACGGCCCCACCACGGCCTTCGAGATGATGCGGGTGGACGCCGGCGGCGACTTCCTCGCGGCCACCGAGCACAACCACATGTACGACGGCTCGACGGGCACCAACACCGGCGGGGATCCCGCGGTCTCCAACGCCCTCTTCAACTCCGGCCTGGCGGGGGCCGCCGCCCCCCCGACCGCCCACCCCGGCTTCGTCGCCTCCTACGGCGTCGAATGGGGCGTCATCAGCAACGGCGGCCACCTCAACATCTTCAACCCCGACCTGCTCCCCACCTGGGAGTACAACGGCGCGAGCCAGCTCCTGGGCGGCATCTTCACCGCCAAGAGCGACTACCCGGCCCTGTACCTCGTCATGCAGGCCCGGGGCTGGGTGGGCCAGTTCAACCATCCCCAGGTCTCCCAGTTCAACAACCGGGCCTACACCGCCGCCGGCGATGAGGTGATGGTCCTCTGCGAAGTCTCGAACAGCGCCGCCTTCTCGAAGAACACCCATGAGGGCGGCGCGCCGGACACCGACACCTTCCTCAGCAACTTCGAGGTCGCCTTCAACGCGATCCTGGAGCGGGGCTTCCATGTCGCCCCGACGTCCAACCAGGACAACCACTGCTCGAACTGGGGCCTCAGCCAGCGCAACCGCACCGGCATCCTGGTGCCCAACGGCACGCCCTGGACCCTCACGGCCATGCTGGACGCCATCCGCGCCCGGCGCACCTTCGCCACCCAGGACAAGGGCAGCCAGATCGCGCTGACCTCTTCCGCCGGCGCCCTGATGGGCGAACGGATCAACAACAGCGGCAGCCTGACGCTGCAGGTGCACTACGCTCCCAGCGCCGGCCGCAGCGCCAGCCGCATCCAGATCTTCGAGGGCGTCCCCGGGACCGCCTTCTCCACGGTCCAAATGATCGAGGGCACGGACACCGCGACGATCACCCCCGCCGCCGGCAGCCACTACTACTACGCCAAGATCACCCAGGACGACGGCCGCTTCCTCTGGACCGCCCCCCTCTGGGTGAACCAGGCCGCCGGCGCCGTGAGCGCCAACATCACGCAGCCCGCCACCAACACCACCGTGCTGGACGGCGCCAACGTGTCCTTCACCGGCACCGCCACCACCATCAACACCGCCATCACCGGCCACAGCTGGAACTTCGGCGACGGCAGCCCCGTCGTCACCGGCACGGCGACCCCCAGCCACACCTTCAACAACGCGGGCGCGGTGCCGGTGGTCTACACCGTCACCTACACCGCCACCGACAACACGGCGGCCACGGGCCAGGCCTCGCGCCTCATCACCGTCCAGCCCGCCGGCGCGGTGAACACCAACCCCACCATCAGCGACATCCCCAACCAGAGCACGCTGAAGGACACGCCCATCGCCAACCTGGGCTTCACCATCGGCGACGCGGAGACCAACGCGAACCTCCTGACGGTCGCCGCGACGTCCAACAACCAGGCCCTCCTGCCTGACGCCAACATCTTGCTGGGCGGCAGCGGCACGGCGCGGAACGTCTCCTTGACACCGGCCCCTGACCAGACCGGCACGGCGACGGTGACCGTGACCGTCTTCGACGGCGCCGGTGGAACGGCGGTGGACACCTTCAACCTCGTCGTCACCGCGCCGGGCTCCGCCACCTCGAGGCTGATCATCAGCCAGTACTACGAGGGCGCGGGCAATGACAAGGTCATCGAGATCACCAATGTGGGCGGCTCGACCTACAACAGCGCCACGACGCCCCTCTATCTGGGCCTCTGGTCCAACCCTGCCACCGGAGGCACCACCTACAGCTCCCTGCTCATCCCCGGAACCATCGCGCCCTCCGCCACCATTACGATCCGCAACACCAGCGGATCGTACACGGGGGTGAACTTCACCGGGACGCCCGTCAACACCACGACATCGACCTCCTTCAACGGGGACGACATCTCCTACATCACGCCCATCAGCTCGGCCAACGCGGCGGCCTACGCGGCGCGGACGGACGTTATCGGCGACAACGTCTCCAGCTGGACCACCGTCCCTTCCGGCGGCGCGGGCAAGGACACCTCCTACTACCGCAAGCCCACCGTGGCCGCCCCGAACGCGGCCTTCACCACCGCCGAGTGGACCCAGGTCACGCTGGCCACCGCCAACGGCGCCTCGACGGGCACCGCCCAGCGCCTGGGCGAACACATCTTCAACAGCCTTGCCTCCATCTCCGACATCCCCTCCCAGACCATCCCGGCCAACGCCAGCACCGGCGCCATCGCCTTCACCGTGGGCGGAACGGGCACCCTGAGCGTCGCGGCCACCACCTCCAACGCGACCCTGATCCCGGTCTCCAGCATCGTGTTCGACGTGGTGAGCGGAACCGCCACCAGCCGCACGGTCACCCTGACTCCCGTGGCCGACCAGGTGGGCACCGCGGTCATCACCGTGACGGTCATCGACGGCAACGGCGCCACCGCCAGCGATTCCCTGCAGCTCAGCGTCACCGATCCGGCCAGCACCATCACCTCCGTGGTGGTGAGCCCCGCGGCCCCCACGGTGAACGGCCTCACCAGCACGCCCTTCAGCGCCACCGTCTCCGGCACCGGCAGCTACACCAGCGCGGTCACCTGGAGCGCCAACGGCGGCAGCATCACCGCCGGGGGCGTCTGGACGGCGCCCAACAGCGGCGGCCCCTACACCCTCACCGCCACCAGCGTGCAGGACCCCACGAAGTCCGGCACCGCCACCGTCACCGTCCTCCCGGTGAACACCAATCCCACCATCAGCGACATCACCGACAAGTCGACCGCGATGAATGTCGCCCTCGTGGCCATCCCCTTCACCGTGGGCGACGCGGAGACCCCCGCGGCCTCCCTCGGCGTCTCCGCCGCCTCCACCAACACCACCCTCATCCCGAACGCCAACCTGACCTTCGGCGGGAGCGGCGCCAGCCGCACCCTGACCGTCACCCCCGCCGCCGGACAGACTGGCTCCGCCACCATCACCGTCACCGTGACGGACGCCAACGGCGGCACGGCCTCGGACACCTTCGTGGTGAACGTGGTGCCGGCGCTGATCATCAGCCAGTACTACGAGGGCGCCAGCTTCGACAAGTGGATCGAGATCACCAACGTGGGCGCCTCCGCCCTCACCCTGAACGCTCCCCAGCTGTACCTCGTCCTCTTCAGCAACGCCGCCGCCGACAACCCGGGGAGCTCCTCGCCCACCGGCAGCCTGGCCCTCACGGGCACCCTCGCTCCGGGCGCCTCGGCGGTCTTCAAGCACAGCTCGGCGGTGAACCCGACCTACGCCACCGGCACGGGCAACTCGGCGGTGATCAATTTCAACGGCGACGACCTGGTCATCCTCTCCACCTCCAACAGCGGCACCGCCGGCACCGCCTGGAACGCCCGCCTGGACGTGGTGGGCGACGGCACCTCCTGGGGCGTGGACACGTCCTTCCACCGCATCCCCACGGTGCTGGCGGGCAACCCCGCCTTCAACCTGGCGGGGGAATGGATCCAGCGCACCAACGCGCAGGTGAACGCCGCCGTCAGCGACGCGCTCTCCGAGCACATCGGCATCCACTTGTTCGGCGCCATACCCACGATTTCCGACATGGCCGACCTCACCGTCACCGTGAACACCGCCATCCCCGGCATCCCCTTCACGGTCACCGACGCGGAAACGAACCCCGACAGCCTGGCCTTCACCCTGACCTCCAGCAACACGGCCCTGCTGCCCAACGCGGGCATCACCGTCTCGGGCTCCGGCCCGGGCAAGACCCTCAACCTCGCCCCGGCGGCCGGCCAGCTGGGCACCGCCACCGTCACCGTGCTCATCCGGGACGGCGGCAACCAGGTGGCTTCGGACACCTTCGTCCTGACCGTGAACGACGTCCCCCCCAGCGCCCTGGCCTACAGCGCGAACCCGGCGGTCTACACGAAGGGCGTGGCCATCGCCAGCAACACCCCCAGCAACTCCGGCGGCGCCATCACGGGCTACGCCGTGGCGCCGGCCCTGCCGGCGGGCCTGGCCCTGAACCCGGCCACCGGCGTCATCTCCGGCACGCCCACGGCCATCACCGCCACGGCCACTTACACGGTGACCGGCACCAACAGCGGCGGCAGCACCAGCGTCGGCGTGGTCATCACCGTCAACGACGTGCCTCCCAGCGCATTGGCCTACAGCCTCAATCCGGCCCTCTACCCCACGGGCCTGGCCATCGCTCCCAACACCCCGAGCAGCGCCGGGGGCCCCATCACCGGCTACACCGTGGCCCCGGCCCTGCCCGCGGGCCTGTCCCTCAATCCCACGAGCGGCGTCATCACCGGAACCCCCACCGCCGCCGCCCCCACCGCGACCTACGTGGTGACGGGCTCCAACACCGGCGGCTCCACCACCGCGAACCTGGTCCTCACCACCGTGGTCCCGGCCATCGCGGCCTGGACGGGGGCGGGCCAGACCCTCACGGTGGGCGCCACCGCCGCGCCCCTCCAGGCCCGGGTCACCTACGGCGGTTCCGTGCCGCTCCCCGGGATCCCCGTCGTCTTCACGGCCCCGGCCTCCGGCCCGGGCGGCACCTTCGCCTCCGCCGCCGCGGTGCTGACGGATGCCAACGGCGTGGCCACCGCCCCGGCCTTCACCGCCAACTGCACCCCCGGCGCCTACTCGCTCACCGCGGCCATCCCCGGCGGCGGGCCCAGCGCGGGCTTCGGCATGACCAACGTGGTGGGCGCGGTCGCCGGGCTTTCCGCCTACGGCTTCCCGAGCCCCCTGAAGGCCGGCACGGCCGCCACGATCACCGTGAGCGCCCGGGACCTCTGCGGGAACGTGAATCCGGCCTACCGCGGCACCGTGCGCTTCACCAGCACGGACCCCGCCGCCGTCCTGCCCCCCGACTACACCTTCGGGATCTGGGACAACGGCATCCACACCTTCACCGTGACCCTCCGGACCCCGGGCACCTGGAGCATCCAGGCCCAGGACACCGCCAACGGAGCCCTGCTGGGCATCCAGACCGGCATCGTCGCGAGCGCCGTTCCCGTGACCTCCATCCTCGCCTTCAGCCCGGCCACGGGCCCGGTGGGGACGATGGTCACCCTGACGGGCACCGGCTTCGCCGGGGCCAGCTCGGTGCAGTTCAACGGCGTGCCCGCGAGCTACACGGTCCTGGGCGGGCTGCGGATCATCGCCTTCGTGCCCGCGGGCGCCGCCACGGGGAAGATCACCGTGGTCTCGCCCACGGGTACGGCCACCACCACCCGCGACTTCACCGTCACGCCCTAACGGTCCGGTCGCGATGACAGCCGGACGGCCTCCCTTCGGGGAGGCCGTTTCCTGCCGGCTTCAGTAGCGCAGGACGCTGAAGACCGGCAGGCCGCTGAGCTTCTCCCGGCCCGTCAGGAAGGTCAGCTCGATGAAGAGGGTGAGGGCGATGGGGCTGGCGCCGGTCTGCTCCACCAGGCTGCGGGCCGCGCGGGCGGTGCCGCCGGTGGCCAGCACGTCGTCCACGATGAGGACGCGGTCGCCGGCCTGGAAGGCGTCCCGGTGGACCTCCAGGGCGTCCTCCCCGTACTCCAGGCCGTACTTCTCCCGGAAGGCGGCCCGGGGCAGCTTGCCGGGCTTGCGGGCGGGCACGAAGCCCAGGGACAGCTTCTGGGCGAGGGCCGCGCCGAAGATGAAGCCGCGGCTCTCCAGGCCCAGCACGTGGGTGGCCTGCAGGGCCGAGACGGGCTTGGCCATTTCGTCGATGGCGTGGGCGAAGGCCGCCGGGTCCGCCAGCAGGGGCGTGATGTCCTTGAAGACGATGCCGGCCTTGGGGAAGTCGGGGACGTCGCGGATGTAGGTCTTCAGGTCCATGCAGTCCTCGCAGCGACCCGCCGCGGGAGGATCGGGCTCAACACCGGATCTGGAAGGGGAGCAGTCCCGGCGCCTTCGTCCAGCGCCGCGTCCGCCTCGGACCACCGCAGCTCGTCGACGCGGCCCCAGAGCGGACCGCGCCGCAGCAGGTCGCGGTAGGCGGCCAGGGCCTCCGCGCCGCCCTCGGCCTCGCCGCTCACGGCGCCGTCCGGGTCGTTGCGCACCCAGCCCCCCAGGTCCAGGGCCCGGGCCCGCTCCAGGGCGAAGGCCCGGTAGCCCACGCCCTGCACGCGGCCCGCGGCCCGGAAGCGGACGATCAAGCCCCCTCTCCGTTGAAAGTGGCGTCGAAGGCATCCCGGCGGGCGAGGAGGTCCGCGGCGGTGAGGTCCAGGTGCAGGGGCGTCACGCTCACGTAGCCCCCCAGGGTCGCCTCCGCGTCGCTGCCGGGGCTCTTGGCGTAGATGGGCCCCACGTCGCCGCCGATCCAGTAGTAGGGCGTGCCCCGGGGATCGATGCGCTTCTCCACCACGTCGTGGTAGCTGCGGGTGTCCTGGGTGGTGAGCTTGAAGCCCACGGGCTCCCGCTTGGGCAGGTTCAGGTTCCAGATGTGCTGGGGGGGCAGCTCCAGGGCCTCCCAGGCGCGCAGGAAGCGGTCGATCCAGACCTCGGCCACGGCGAGATCGCCCTTGGGATGGAGGGAGAAGGCCGCGCCCTTCGCCCCCTGCAGGGAGCCCTCGAAGGCTGCGGCCACCGTGCCGGAGTAGAAGACGTCCTCGCCCAGGTTGAAGCCGTGGTTCACCCCGGACAGCACCCAGTCGGGCTTGCGCTCCAGCACCGAACGGCAGGCGATGAGCACGCAGTCCACCGGCGTGCCGTCGCAGGTGTGCCGGTCCGGCCCCAGCTCGTGGATGCGCAGGATGTCGTGGAGCGAGAGGGCCGACGAGATGGCGGAGCGGTTGCGGTCCGGCGCCACCGCCACCACCCGCCCGAAGCGGGAGGCCACCCGGGCCAGGCACTCGAGGCCGGGGGCCCAGAGGCCATCGTCATTGGTCACCAGGATGAGGCGGTCGGGCATGGGGGAGATGATATCGGCAACCCCGGTGTCCGCCCCTCACCCCAGTTCGTACCACGCCCCGCGCCCCGCTCCCTGGGGCCTCAAGCGGCCCTGCTCGATCAGGTTCCTCAAGTGGAGCTTCAGGGTGTTCCGGCTGGCGCCGGTCAGCCGGATGGCTTCGCCCATGGTGATGCGTCCGTGTGCCCGGGTGAACTCGAGGATCTGGAGCGACAGCACGGGGAGCGGGGCAAGCACGGCCTTTTCGTGCTCGAGCTTCTGCTCGAGGCGCTTGACCTGCGCCACCAGCGCGCGGAGGAAGAAGGTCAGCCAGGGCTGCCAGTCGGGCGTGCCGGTGCGGATCGTTTCCTGGGTCTGCCGCAGGGCCGCGTAGTAGCCCTCCTTGCTCTGCTCGATCACGCTCTCTAGGGAGCTGTAGGGGACGTAGGCGTATCCGGCCTGCAGCAGCAGGAGCGTGGTCACCACGCGGCTGAGGCGTCCGTTTCCGTCCTGGAAGGGGTGGATCTCGAGGAAGACGACCACCCAGATCCCGATCAGCAGCAGCGGGTGCAGCCGCCCCGTCTCCCGTTCCTCCTTCAGCCACGCCATCAGCTCAGCCATCAGCGGAGGGGTGTCGAAGGGCGAGGCCGTTTCGAACACCACCCCGAGCTGGGCGCCGTGCTCATCGAAGGCCACGACGCTGTTGCGGGAGGTCTTGTAGGCACCTCGGTGCCAGGCATCCTTCCCGCTGTGGACGAGCAGGTCCCGGTGGAGCTGCTTGAGATGGTTCTCAGTGGGAGCGATGTCGGGCCAGGATGAGAACACCAGCTCCATTACTTCGGCATAGCCGGCCACTTCCTGCTCATCCCGGCTCCTGAAGGATTGGATCTGGAGATTCGACAGCAGCGCGGCGACATCCCGGTCCGAGAGCCTGCTGCCTTCGATCCGGGTGGATGAGCCGATGCTCTCGATCGTCGCGACCCGGCGGAGGGCCGAGAGTCTTTCCGGTGCAAGGGTCCCGAGGGCTCGCCAGGCTCCCTTGAACTCGTCAATCCTGGCGATCAGGCCAAGGGTCTCGGGGGTGATCTGGAGGGGTTCGGTTCGGATCATCGAATCCAAAACTAGACCCAATAACACCTAATAACCAATAAAACATCCAATTACACCCAATTTTGGAACCCAAGGGCCCGCTTGAAGATTAACCCCGCAGGTCCTTGACTTTCGTTTTTAATTCGCCATCATGGATACCCCGGGAACAGCCAAGCCCAAGGCTCCCCGGGCCGCCTGGGCTTCCCGCGGACGAGGCCCTGGCGGAGCCCTGCCCGGTCCGGCGATGGAGGAACCATGCTGGCCATGTGGGTGCCCGAACTGCCCTTCCAGCTGGCGGCGGCCCGGGAGGCGGGGCTGGCGGAACGGCCCCTGGCCTTCCTGAACCCCGAAACCCCCCGCAGCCCCAGCCTCTGGTTCGTGAACCGCCGGGCCAAGGCCGAGGGCGCGGCCTCCGGGGATCCCCTGGACCTGGCCCTGCGGGCCATTCCGGGCCTGCGGGTGCTGGACCCCAGCCCCCAGACCTGGTGGCAGGCCCACGCCTTCCTGGGGGATTTCCTCCAGCGCTGGTCGCCCCAGGGGCAGCTGGGCCGCATGGGCGAAGCGCTGGTGGAGCTGCGGGGCACGGAGGGGCTCTACGGGCCGCCCCAGGACGCCGCCGCGCGCATCCTGCGGGAGCTGCGCCGGGACATGGGCTGGCGGGGCCATGGGGGACTGTCGAGCAGCGCCACCGCCGCGACCCTGGCGGCGCGCCTGGAGCATGCCGTGGAGCGGGTCGCCGAGGGCGGCGAGAAGAGCTTCCTCGGACCCCAGTCCCTGTGCCGCCTGCCGGACCTCGCGCCCCGGATCCACGCCCGCTTCCAGCGCCTGGGCCTGCGGCGCTTCCAGGACCTGCAGCCCGTGCCCGTGGGCGTCGTGGCCCAGCTGGTGCCCGAGCGCATGGCGCCCAGGCTCCTGGCCCAGGTGCGGGGGGAGGACCGGCTGCGCCTGCCCCTGCTGGCGGAGAAGCCCGGCAGCTCGCGGCATCCCTGGCGCCTGGAGCCGCCCCGGCTGCCCGAGGAGATCACCCTCGGGGCCTGGTGCCTGCGGCGCCTCTGGGGGGACGCCCGCAGCCCCCGCCGCCTCGCCCTGCGCTGGTGGGACGTGGACGGCGAGCCCCACCACTGGCGCGCCCCCGACGAGCTCCTCGCCGAGCCGCCCCTCCTCCTGGCCCGGGCCGTGGAGGCCGCCTTCCGGGAGCACTGCGTGCGCCGCGCCCTCGTGCGGGAGGTGGAGCTGCGCCTCGCCTGGGGCCTGGGCCAGGCGGCGCCCCTCTTCCAGGAAGCCCAGAGCCTGAAAGTCGGCCGCCTGGAGACCAGCCTCGCCCGCCTGCGGAAGCGCTATCCCGAGCACCCGGTGGAGACCGGCTGGATGAAGGCGGCGGAGGCCCTGGACGCGGCCTACGCGTCCTGAGGCGCAGGGACCGCCATGAGCTTCGCCCTGGGCGTCTCCGACTTCTCCGCCGGGGAAGGCATCTACCCCGCCGAGCTGCTGCTCGCCCTCGCCGAGCGCCTGGGCTACGGCCACCTCGCCGCCTGGGACACGGGGCTGCACGGCTTCCCGAAGCTGCGGGACGAGCTGGGGTGGCGGCTGGAGAACCGGGCGGAGGCCGTGGCGCGGGCGGGCGTGGCCGGCGGGGCCGGCCC
>JBGASS010000044.1:0-11244 GCA_044229555.1 Holophagaceae bacterium | reverse complement strand
CCCGCCCTGGGCGCCGCCTGCCTCCTGGCCTGCGGCGGCGGGAAGTCCGGGGACGGCGGCGGCCCCGCCCCCCCGACCGCGGACTTCGGCACGGCGCTGCTTTCCCAGATCGCCCGGGACGGTGTCGCGGGCTGCTGGGGCTACACCGCGCCGGACGGCAGCCGCTACGCCCTGATGGGCACCGCCAAGGGCGTGCTGGTGGCGGATCTGCGCAATCCCGCCGCCCCCAGGGTGGTGGACGAGCTGGACGGCCCCACCAACACGCCGACGGCCGGCATCTTCTGGCGGGAGATGCGGGTCCACGGCCACTACGCCTACGTCTGCGCGGAGGAGACCAACGTCCGGGGCGGCGTCATGATCATCGACCTGGCGGGGCTGCCGGCCTCGGTCCGCTTCATCCGCAGCTTCACCCCCCGGGATGGCCAGCTCAACGCCCACACCCTCGACATCGATCCCGCCACAGGGCTCCTCTACCTGCAGCGCTACAGCAGCCTGGCCGCTCCTGGGGAGCCCCCCCTGCCCCATGACGACGAGCCCTTCGGGTCGGCGGGGAACGGATCCATCGAGGTTTGGGACTTGAACGGGGATCCCGAGCATCCCGCCTACCTCACCACCTTCAACCAGAACCACTTCGTCCACGACATGACGGCGCGGAACGGCCGCTGCTACGTCGCCGAAGGCTACGACAGCGCCTACTCCGTCTGGGACGTGCGGGATCCCCGCCACCCCTCGCTCCTGGTCCGGTGGAACCTGCCGGCGGGGCAATTCGCCCACAACATCTGGCCCAGCTCCGACGGGGCCTTCGTGGCCACCACCGTGGAGGTCCCCAAGGGCCAGCCCGCGCGGCTCTGGAGCCTCGACGGCGCCAATCCGCCGACGGCCCGGGGCAGCATCAAGCTCGGGGACGGCACCCCCCACAACGTGCAGATCGAAGGCAACCGCGCCTACCTGAGCCACTACGCCACGGGCCTCGTCGTGGCGGACCTCCGCGACCTCGACCATCCCGCCATCATCGCGAACCGGGATACGACTCCCTTGAGCGGCCCGGACTACGAGGGCTGCTGGGGCGTCTACAAGTTCCCCGGCCAGCCGCTCATGATCGGCAGCGACATCCAGCGGGGGCTCTTCCTGGTGAGCATCACGGCGCCCTGAAGGATCACCGGGCGAACTCCTCCAGGATGTGAAGGCCGTGTCGGAGACCATGAGCGCCGGATAGCCTTCATCCCAGTAGGACGCGTGGTCCGAGAAGTCGATGCCCTGCACCCAGAGCGGCGCGTTGATGCTGCACACGGGCAACCGCGTGGCGCCCTTGAAGGCGGCCTTCCCCCGCCGGAGGAGCCCGGCCTGCCCGGACCGGCCCACCAGCACGATGTAGTTGCCCTCCATCGGATAGACCCAGGACAGGAGCGGCAACGGGTAGTTCTGGAAGTCCGCGCCATCCTTGAAGCACCCGACGCATTCCAGGGAGACCGCCAGCCGCAAGGGCGTCTTTTGCTCTCCCAGGCTCCGGGCATGGCGCCGGCTCCCCATGGAAGCCCGGCGGAAGTGGGGCGGTTCCTCCAGGGTCCACACCACCAGCTCCACGGGGATGGCCGGGGGCCGCTCCCGGAAGCCCCTGGCCAGCTCCAGCAGGACCGCCACGCCGCTGGCGTTGTCATCCGCGCCTGGCAGGTTCGCGAAGGTGTCCAGGTGGGCGCCCACGACGATCTGCGGGGGACCGGCGGGGCCATAGGCCGCCCGCAGGTTCCTGAAGGTCTGGCCCCCGACCTGGAAGGGCTGGGATTCCAGGCGGGCGGGAGTCTGCGCCAACGCCCGCTCCACGTAGGCGAAGGCCGCCTCCAGCCCCTCGGCCTGGGTCCAGCCGCGCCGCATCCCCGCGAGCGTCCGCACATCAGCCTCCAGCCGCGCGGGATCCCCGGCCGCCAGGGTCCGGGGGATGGGCTTCACGAAAGGCTGGGACGCGTAGCCAAGGGCGAGGACCAGGGCCGCGCCCAGGCCGGATCCCAGACATCCCAGCCGACGCAGGGCCTTCCCGCGGTGGGAGGGCGGTTTTTCCATTTCGGGGACGGCGGCCATGGCCCACCCTACCCTGGCATCCTCAAGCCATGGAACCCGACGGCCTCTTCGTCTACGGCAGCCTCCGGGAAGGCGGCGCGCGCCACTCCTGGCTCAAGCGCACCCAACCCCAGGGGCTCACCCGGGCCTTCGCGCCGGGGCGGCTCTTCCACCTGCCCGAAGCGGGCTATCCCGCCTTCGTGCCCGGGCCCATCCCGGAGTCCCTGCCGCCGGGGCCGGGCTGGGTGGCGGGGGAGTTCGTGGGCTACGAGGACCTGGAGGAGCTGGCCCTGGCGGTGGAGAACCTGGACGCCGTGGAGGGCGTTGGGGAGGAGCTCTTCCTGCGCCGCCTTGTGCCGGTGCTGCTGGACAGCGGCCACACCTACGCCGCCTGGGCCTACGTCTTCCCCGCGGAGCGCCTGCTGCGCCTGGAGCGGGAGGGCGTAGAACTCACCGACGGCGACTGGGCTCCGTATCTCTAAGAAAAAAGGCCGCTTGCGCGGCCTTTTCATCAGATGTCCAGCTTGGCCTGCTCCCCGCTCTCATCGGGGCCCGGCGTCGCCAGTTCGGCGTCGGTGACCAGGTCCTCCTCCTCGTCCAGGGCCATGGCGGCGCCGTCGATCTTGGCGATGCCCACCACCCGGTCCTGCTCCGAGCCCAGGTTCAGGAGCTTCACGCCCTGGGCGGCGCGGCCGGTCTTGCGGACCTCGTCGATGAGGAATTTGATGACCATCCCCTCCTGGCTGATGAGGAGGCAGCCCTCGCCGGGCTTCACGAGCTTGAAGCCCACGACGGGGCCGTTGCGCACGCCGGCGCGGATGTTGATGACGCCGGTGCCACCGCGGCCCTGGAGCCGGTAGTCCTGGAGGAGGCTGCGCTTGCCGTAGCCCTTTTCCGTGACCGTCAGGAGCATGCCGTGGTCCGCGGTGCTCTCGTCGGGGATGACGCCTTCCGGCAGGTCCGGCAGGGGATCGGCCACTTCCATGTCCACGATGTGGTCGCCGCTGCTCAGGCGCATGCCGCGGACGCCGGTGGTGGCGCGGCCCGTGGCGCGGATGTCCTCCTCGCCGAAGCGGATGGCCTTGCCCTGGGCGGTGGCCAGGATGATCTGCTGGTTGCCGCTGGAGCGGCGCACCGCCACCAGGGCGTTGCCCTCGTCGATGTTGAGGGCGATGAGGCCGTTGGAGCGGATGTTCGTGTAAGCCGCCAGGCTGGTGCGCTTCACCGTGCCATCGGTGGTGGCGAAGACGAGGTTCTCGCCCTCGGGGAACTCCCGGATGGCCATGAGGGTGACGACATTCTCGCCGTCCTTGAGGCTGATGAGGTTCTTGATGTGTTTGCCGCGGGTGTTGGCGGCGGCCTCGGGCAGGTCGTAGACCTTGAGGGCGTAGACGTAGCCCCGGTCCGTGAAGGCCATGAGGGTGTCGTGGGCCTTGGTCATGAAGAGCTGCTCGACGAAGTCCTCGTCCTTGGTCTTCATGCCCAGCTTGCCCTTGCCGCCGCGCTTCTGCTTGCGGTAGGCCGCCAGGTCCGTGCGCTTGATGTAGCCGGTCTTGGACATGGTGACCACCATGGGGTCGTCGGGGACGACATCCTCCATGCGGATCTGGCCCGAGTAGCCGGTGATCTCCGTCCGGCGCGCGTCGCCGAACATGGTGCTCATTTCGGTGAGCTCCTCCTTGATGATCTTCAGCAGGAGGCTGTCGTCCGCGAGGATGGCCTTCAAGCGCTTGATCGTCTTCTCGATCTCGGCCACCTCCTCCAGGATCTTGTCCCGCTCCAGGCCGGTGAGGCGCTGGAGGCGCATGTCCAGGATGGCCTGGGCCTGCAGGGCGCTGAGCCTGAGGCTGGGGTCCTTCTTCAGCTCCGCGGCGGTGGCGAAGCGGCCCTCCATCAGGCCGGCCTTGGCGTCCTCGGGGGTCTTGGCGGCCCGGATGAGCTTGATGACCGCGTCCAGGTGGTCCAGGGCGATCTTGAGGCCCATCAGGATGTGGTGCCGCTCCTCCGCCTTGCGCAGCTGGAACATGGTCCGGCGGGTCACCACCTCGCGGCGGAAGCCGATGAACTCCTGGAGGATCTCCTTCAGGGTGCAGATGCGGGGCTGGCCGTTGACGATGGTCAGCATGGTGATGGGGAAGGAGTTCTGGACCTGGGTCTGCTGGTAGAGCTGGTTCAGCACGATGTCGCTGGCTTCGCCCTTCTTCAGCTCCACCACAAGGCGGATGCCCTCCCGGTCGCTTTCGTCCCGGAGGTCGCTGATGCCGTCGATCTTCTTCTCGCGCACCAGCTCGGCGATCTTCTCGGTGAGGGTGGCCTTGTTCACCTGGTAGGGCAGCTCGGTGAAGACCAGCTGCTCCCGGTCCCCGGCCCGCTTGATCTGCTCCACGTGCACCTTGGCGCGCACCACGCAGCGCCCCCTGCCGGTTCGATAGGCGTCCAGCACGCCCTCGGTGCCCAGCATGATGCCGCCCCCGGGGAAGTCCGGGGCCTGGATGTGCGCCATCAGCGCCTCCAGGTTCATGGACGGATCGTCGATGAGGGCGATGAGGGCGGAACAGCACTCCCGCAGGTTGTGGGGCGGGATGCTGGTGGCCATGCCCACGGCGATGCCCTGGGCCCCGTTCACCAGCAGGTTGGGGCGGAACAGCACTCCCGCAGGTTGTGGGGCGGGATGCTGGTGGCCATGCCCACGGCGATGCCCTGGGAGCCGTTGACGAGGAGGTTGGGCACCTTGGTGGGCAGGACCAGGGGCTCCTCTTCCGAACCGTCGTAGTTGGGCCCGAAGTCCACGGTCTCCTGGTCCAGGTCCGACATCATCTCGGAGCCGATGCGGGAGAGCCGCGCCTCGGTGTAGCGCATGGCCGCCGGGCTGTCGCCGTCGATGGAGCCGAAGTTGCCCTGGCCGTCCACCAGCATGTGGCGCAGCGAGAAGGGCTGGGCCATGCGCACCATGGTGTCGTACACCGCGGTGTCGCCGTGGGGATGGTATTTGCCGATGACGTCGCCGACGGTGCGGGCGGACTTCTTGTAGGCCCGGTTCCACTCGTTGCTGGCCTGCTTCATGGCGAAGAGGACGCGGCGGTGCACCGGCTTCAGGCCGTCGCGGACGTCGGGCAGCGCCCGGCCCACGATGACGCTCATGGCGTAGTCCAGGTAGGACTTGCGCATTTCTTTTTCGATTTCGATGGGTTCGATGCGGGTCATGCGGCTTCCGTTGTTCTACGTGGAACGTTCCGGGTCGGGGTGCTCTTCGGGAACGTCAAATATCAATGTTTTCAGCAAGAAGCGCATTCGCCTCGATGAAGCGGCGGCGGGGCTCCACGGCATCGCCCATGAGGATGGTGAACATCTCGTCGGCCTCGACGGCGTCGTCCACCCGGACCCGCAGGAAGGTGCGGCGCTCGGGATCCATGGTGGTCTCCCAGAGCTGTTCGGGGTTCATCTCGCCCAGGCCCTTGTAGCGCTGGATCTGGAGGCCCCGCTGGCCCTCCTCCAGCACCGTCGCCAGCAGGCCCTCGGGCTCGCTGAAGACCATCTCCTTGCCCATGCGGGCGCCCTCCGCGCCCTCCTCGTCGTCCTCCTTGGCGCCCTTGGTCTCCTTCAGGCGGCGGAGCCGCAGCTCCCCGCCCTGGAACTGGATGAGGTCCTCGTGGAGGGCCTTGAGGCGCCGGAACTCGCCCCAGTGGGACACCTGGGTGTCGATCCAGAGGGTGATGGGCCGGCTGAGGTGCATGCGCACGAGCCGCAGGCGGTGGGTCGCGGGCAGCGTCTCGCCTTCGATCTCCACCGCTTCGGTGGTCTCGATCTCCGTGGTGCCCAGCTTGGCCTTCGTGAGGGCCTTGGCCAGGACGCCCAGGGCCTCGGCGCTCTCGAAGCGGCCGTCGTCCAGGAGGCCGTGGGCCAGGAGGCCGTCCACCAATGGCCGGGCATAGCCGCGGCGATCCAGCTTGGCGTAGAGCTGCTTCACCTCGCCCCACTTCTTGAGCTCGCGCACCAGGGCCGCGCCCTTGATCTCGCCGCCACCGGGAAGGGTGAGGGACCAGCCGTCCAGGGCCTTCTGGAAGAGGAACTCCTCCAGGGCCCGCTCGTCCTTCAGGTACTTCTCCGTCTTGCCCTTCTTCACCTTGAAGAGGGGCGGCTGGGCGATATACAGGTGGCCGCGCTCGACGATCTCCGGCATCTGCCGGTAGAAGAAGGTGAGCAGCAGGGTGCGGATGTGGGAGCCGTCCACGTCGGCGTCGGTCATCAGCACGATCTTGTGGTAGCGCAGGTTCGCGATCTTGAACTCGTCCTGGCCGATGCCCGTGCCCAGCGCCTGGATCAGGGTGCGCAGCTCGCTGTGGCCCAGGATCTTGTCGAAGCGGGCCTTCTCCACGTTCAGCACCTTGCCCTTCAGAGGCAGGATGGCCTGGAAGGCCCGGTTGCGGCCCTGCTTGGCGCTGCCGCCGGCGCTGTCGCCCTCCACCAGGTAGATCTCGGAGAGGGCGGGATCCTTCTCCTGGCAGTCCGCCAGCTTGCCCGGCAGGCCGCCGCCGTCCAGGGCGCCCTTGCGCCGGGTCAGGTCCCGGGCCTTGCGGGCGGCCTCGCGGGCCCGGGCGGCCTCGATGGCCTTCTCCAGGATGGCCTTGGCCTCCCGGGGATTCTCCTCGAAGAAGCTGGTGAGCCGCTCGTAGACGATGGTCTGGACGATGCCCTTGACCTCGCTACTGACCAGCTTGTCCTTGGTCTGGCTGCTGAACTTGGGGTCCGGCACCTTGGCGCTGAGGACCGCCGTGAGGCCTTCGCGGACATCCTCGCCGGTGAGGGAGACCTTGGCGCTCTTGAGGAGGTTGTTGGCCTCGGCGTAGGTGTTGATGACCCGCGTCATGGCGGCCCGGAAGCCCTCCAGGTGGGCCCCGCCGTCCCGGTTGCGGATGTTGTTGGTGAAGCAGTAGAGGGTCTCCTGGTAGGAGTCGTTCCACTGGAGGCTCACCTCGACGGTGGTGTCGTTCTTCGTGTCCTCGATGTGGATCGGGGGCTTGTGCAGCACCGCCTTGTTGCGGTTGAGGTGCTCCACGAAGGCGTCGATGCCCCCGGCGTTCATGAAGTCGTGGGTGTCGCCGCTGCGCTCGTCCGTGATGCGGATGTGCACGCCCTTGTTGAGGTAGCTCAGCTCGCGCAGGCGCTGGCTGAGGGTCTCGAAGCTGAAGTCCAGGACATTGTTGAAGACCTCCGGGTCGGGCATGAAGCGCACCTTGGTCCCGCGCCGCGTCGTCTTGCCGACGGGGGCCAGGGGCTTGTCGGCCTTGCCCTGGCTGAAGGTCATGCCGTACTCGGTGCCGTCCTTCCAGACCGTGAGCCAGAGCTTGCTGGACAGCGCGTTGACGCAGGAGACGCCCACGCCGTGCAGGCCGCCGGAGACCTTGTAGGCGTTCTTGCCCTCGGTGGAGGTGTTGTCGAACTTACCCCCGGCGTGGAGCACCGTCATGATCACTTCGGCGGCGCTGCGGCCCTCCTCCTTGTGGATGTCCACGGGGATGCCCCGGCCGTTGTCCTCCACGGAGCAGGAGCCGTCGGCGTGGAGGACCACGTCGATGCGGGAGCAGTAGCCCGCCAGGGCCTCGTCGATGGAGTTGTCCACCACCTCGTAGACCATGTGGTGGAGGCCGCTCCCGTCGTCGGTGTCGCCGATGTACATCCCCGGCCGCTTGCGGACCGCTTCGAGGTCGCGCAGGACGGTGATGTTTTCGGCGGTGTAGTCGGATTTGGTTTCGGTGAGGCGGCTGGCGAGGGCTTCTTCGGTCATCAACACACACAACTTTCAGGCAACGGGAGAAACCGCCGGGGCGGGCGGCGGAACACTGGAACCGCGGTCCTAGACGGCCGCGGGACTGGCGAAACGGACGGGCATGAGGATGTAGCGGAAGGTCGCGTCCTCCAGGCTCGGGCTCATGAAGATGCCCTGCCCCACTTCATCCTTGAACTGGTATTCCACCTCGTCCCCGGGCAAGCGCTCCAGCAGCTCGGTGAGGTAGTCGATGTTGAAGGCGAGCTCGAAGGGCGCCTCCTCGCCGGTGAAGCTGAGGGTGCCCTGGTTGACGCCCTCGTCGGGGTGCTGGAAGACCACCTTGAGGTTCGGGAACTCGAAGAAGAGGCGGACGTTCTTGTTGTAGTCGTCCTTCTTCAGCCCGACGATGCGCAGGGTCCGGAGGAAGTCCTCCCGGTCGAGGATCACGCGCTTGGGCAGCTCGCTGGGGAGCACCTTCTCGTAGGCGGGATAGTTGCCCGTGACCAGGCGCGCGGAGAACTTCAGGCCCGGGTGCTCCACGTAGAGGGTGGTGCTGTCCCAGGCGAGCTGGACGTCGCCGTCCTCGGATACCGCGGAGGGGATGAGGTCCAGGGCCCGGCGCGGCACGATCAGGCGGACGTCCTCCGCCAGGCCCGTTTCCACCGGAAGCTCGACGACGGCGAGGCGGAACCCGTCCGTGGAGACGAGGCGGATGAACCGCTTGCTCAGGTGCAGCAGCACCGCCGACAGGGTGGGCTTGGTGGCGTCGCGGCTGGCGGCCAGGGCGCCGAGGTGGATGGCCTTGCGCAGCAGGGCGACGGAAAGCCGCACCTTGGGAAGGCTGGGGGAAGGGGTGGGAAGCTCGGGGAAGCCTTCCCCGGGCTGGAGGTTGTGTTCCGTGTTGAAGCCCTTCGCCCGGAGCCAGAGCCGGTTGCTGTTCTCCGGCCACTCCATGGTGAGGACGCCGTCGGGGTAGGCCTTCACCGTTTCGATGAACTTCTTGCCGGGGATCGCGACGGTGCGGTGGCCCTGGCCCTCCACGGGGAGGGTGGCCTCGAAGGCGAGTTCCATGTCCGTGGCCTTCAGCACCATCTCCTTGCCGTCGGCCTCCAGCAGCACGTGCTGGAGGATCGGAAGGGTGACGCGCCGGTCGAGGGCGTGCTTGAGGATCCCCAGACTCCGGTCAAGCCGTTCTTTGGAGACCTGAATTTGAAAATTCATGACTCACCTTGATGATGCTGATAGGGATCAAAGCCTGTGGAAATCGGTCTTAATCCTTGATGGTACCGCGTTGCAGCGCCGTTGGGCAGGGTGTGGAAAGGAGCCGGATCGAAGGGAAATGCGGCGGAGTCCCGGCCTCTGCGGAAGCCGCGGGAAGGGCCTGTGGAGAACCGGGCGGAGGGGCTTGCGGAGAGCTCCGGTAACCCGAAGTCCGTCATTGGATGCTGTTCAGCAGGGCGTGGACAGTCTTGTGGAATTCGGGATCCCGGCCCATGCGCTGCTTGACGCTGTCGATCGCGTTCATCACGGTGCTGTGGTGCATGTTGCCAAAGGACTTGCCGATCTCCCCGAAGGAGGAGGCGGTCAGCTCCCGAGCGAGGAACATGGCCACCTGCCGCGGGAGCAGGATGCCCTGCTGCCGCGAGCGCTTCTTCATGAGGTCCGCGTACGAGAGGTTGAACGTTTCCGCGGCGATGCGGTAGATCCGGCCCAGGGGGATGGCGGCCTGGGCCTCCTGCCCGACCCGGGTCAGGAGGCCTTCCAGGTCCCGGACGCTGCCCTTGGCGCGGTGGGCGACGAACTGCAGGACGTCCTCGGGCACCGGGGGCATGTCCCGGAAGGCATCGTCCTCCAGCTTCTTCTTGAGGATCGCGATGCGGGTCTCGTAGTCCGGGGGCTGGATGTCGGCGGTGAGGCCCCATTTGCAGCGGGTGATGAGGCGCTCGTGGAGCCCCTCCAGGCGCTGCGGGGGGTTGTCCGAGGTGATGACGATCTGCTTCCCGTGCTGGAGGAGGTGCTCGAGGATGTAGAAGATCTCCTCCTGGGTCCGCTCCATGCTCCGCAGGGTCTGCACGTCGTCCAGGAGCAGCATGTCGTAGGCCTGGTACTTCCGGCGCAGGGGCTCGGTGTTCCTCGCCTTGATGGCCGTGGTCAGCTCGTGGAAGAAGGAATCCACCTTCAGGTAGCAGATGGCCAGTTCGGGGTGCCTCGCCTGGAGCGCCTTCCCGATCCCGATCATGAGGTGGGTCTTGCCGAGCCCCGCCCCGCCGTAGATGAACAGGGGGTTCATGTTGAAGCTGGCGTTCCGCTGGCCGTGGTTGTCCACGACGGCCTTGGCGGCGGCGAAGGCCAGCTGGGAGCCGGGCCCGACCACGAAGCGGTCCAGGGTGAACCGGTGGAAGAGGGGCGGGAAGGCGGACGGGGCCGCCCCTTCCCGCTTGGCCGCGGGAAGGGCCCGCGCCGCGCCCCGGGGGGCCTTGGGGCCATCGGCGACGGTGAAGGCCAGCCGCAGCGACCCCAGGCCCGTCTGCTGCAGCGCGTCGTTGAACTCCTCCGCCAGCTGCTGTTCCACCCAGACCTTCGCGGAAAGGCTTGGAACCTGGATCCAGAGGGTCCCGTCCTCCTGCTTCTGGGCCTCGCAGGGCTCGATCCACTCCTTGAAGCTCGACTCGGAGAGGCGCTCCGCCAGGCAGGTTCGCAGGGTCTCCCAGAGGGAGGCGGCGTCTTCGGAAGTCGGGGTCATGGGTCTTCGGGTCCAGCCTGTCGATTGCGGAAAGGTCCGCCAGACCTCGATCGGGTCCTCGTCGCGGTCCTGTTCCAGGAGGGCGGGGTGTGGCGGGAAGCCCCAGGCTAGCACCACGGCGCCGGCGCGCCCATGACCCGGCTTCCTTATCCCTTGAGAATCGTCCTAAGCGCTGGTAGATTCGAAGGTTCGCCCGCCTCCCCGGGGCCGCGGACCACGAGGTAGACCATGAAGCGCACTTTCCAGCCCAACAACCGCCGCCGCGCGAAAACCCACGGCTTCCTGAGCCGCATGAAGACCAAGAACGGCCGGCTGGTGCTGAAGCGCCGCCGCGCCAAGGGCCGCCACGTCCTGGCGCTCTGAGCGGGCCCGGGCCCGCCCGATGGAGGTCGCCGGCCGCTTCAGGACCGTGCGCCAATCGGATCGCGCGGTGCCCGAGAGGCCGCCCCGGTCCTTGGGTGGTCCCGCGGCTCCGCTGGACGTGCGGATCTGGCGCCACGCCTCCGCCGACCAGCCGCTGCTCCTGGCCACCACGCCACGCAAGTGCGGTCCTGCTGTCGAGAGGAACCGCTTCCGGCGCCGCGCCCGAATGGCCTGGCTGCGGGTCCTGGGCTCCCGCCCCCCCCTGGATGGGCCGGGCGGAACCGGTTTCCCCCTCGTCTGGATCAGGCCCGCCAAA
>JBGASS010000043.1:0-11289 GCA_044229555.1 Holophagaceae bacterium | reverse complement strand
GTCGCCGGCGCGAGCCTGATCTCGTCGTCCCCGTACAGGGTGGCCACCTTCACGGCGCCTCCGAGGACGAGGGTCGGCCAGGGGACCTCCAGCCGCGCGTGGAGGTCGAAGCCATCCCGCTCGAAGCGGGCGTCCGGCTCCACGTCAAAGACGATGTAGAGATCCCCGGCCTCGCCGCCCCCCCGGCCGGACTCACCCTGCCCCGTCAAGCGCAGGCGCGTACCCCGGTCGACCCCCGCGGGGATCTTGAAGCTGACCTTGGAACGCCGCTGGACCCGCCCTTCCCCCAGGCAGGAACGGCAGGGCTTCGGAATGACCTGGCCGCGGCCCCCGCACCGGGGGCAGGTGGTGAGCATCTGGAGGAAGCCCTGGCGGACGGCCATCTGGCCCCGGCCGCCGCACTGGCCGCAGGTCTCCGGGTGGCTGCCCTTCTCGCATCCGCCGCCCCCGCAGGTATCGCAGGACTCCAGCCGCGGCACCTCGATCTCCCGCGCGTCCACGCCGAAGACCGCGTCCCGGAAGGGGAGCCTCAGGTTCACCTGCAGGTCGGAGCCGGGCTCGCCCTGGCCCGGCCGGCGCCGCTGGCCGCCGAAGAGGTCGCCAAAGATCCCGCCCCCGAAGAAGCTGCCCAGGATGTCCTCGAAGTCCGTGAACTGGCGCGGATCGAACTGGAAGCCCTGGCCCCCGCCGGAGCCGCCCAGCCCCGCGTGCCCGAACTGGTCGTAGGCCCGGCGCTTGTCCGCGTCGGCCAGCACCGAGTAGGCTTCGGCGGCCTCCTTGAACTTCTCCTCCGCGGCCTTGTCCCCCGGATTCTGGTCCGGGTGGTGCTGCATCGCCAGCTTCCGATAGGCCTTCTTGATGTCGTCGATGGAGGCGTTCTTGGAGACGCCCAGCACGTCGTAGTAATCCCGCTTCATGCTTCCAGACTACCCGACCCGGCCCGCGGGAATCACATGGGCGGCATCATGTCGTCGCCGCCCTCCAGGCTCTTCATCATGGCGTCGCTGGCCGCGAGGACCGCGTCCGTGAGGAGCTTCTGGCACTCCAGCAGCTTCTCCTCGGTCTCCCGCAGGGAATCCAGGTCCTTGGCCGCCACGGCCTGCCGGGTGTCGCTGAGCACTTCGCGCACGAAGGCCTGGTTTTCCGGCGAGAGGTACTTGCCGCAGTCGGCGAAGCTCTTGTCGCAGGAGAACAGCAAGCCTTCGGCGGAGGCCACGTATTTGAGCTCGTCCTTGCGCTTGGCGTCGGTCTCCGCGTTGGTCTGGGCCTCCCGCAGCATGCGCTGGATCTCCAGTTCCGAGAGGCCCGAGCTGGGCCGGATGCTCATGCTCTGCTCGAGCCCCGTCATGAGGTCCCGGGCGCTCACCCGCACGATGCCGTTGGAGTCGATGTCGAAGGTGACCTCGATCTGGGGCACGCCTTTGGGCAGGGGCGGGAGGTTGATGAGGTCGAAGCGGCCCAGGCTCTTGTTGTACTCGGCGAGCTCGCGCTCGCCCTGGAGGACGTGGACCTCGACCCGGCTCTGGTTGTCCGCCACCGTGGTGAAGGTGCGGCTGTCCCGGACGGGGATCGTCGTGTTGCGGCCGATGATCTTCACGAAGCCGCCGCCCTGGGTCTCGATGCCGAGGCTGAGGGGCGTCACGTCCAGGAGCACGAGGTCCTTCACGTCCCCGGAGAGCACCGCCCCCTGGATGGAGGCCCCGGTGGCCACCACCTCGTCGGGGTTGATGTTGCGGTTGGGCTCCTTGCCGAAGAATTCCTGGACCTTCTTCTGGACCAGGGGCATGCGGGTCTGGCCGCCCACCAGGATCACGTCGTCGACTTCCGCGGGATTCTTGCCGGCGCTGTCCAGGGCGTCCCGGACCGGGATCATGGTGGAGTCCACCAGCCCCTTCACCATGTCTTCCAGGAGGTCGCGGGTCAGCGTCGCTTCCAGGTGCTGGGGGCCGCTGGGGCCCTGGGCGATGAAGGGCAGGCGGATGTCCACGCGCTCGAGGGTGGAGAGCTCGCACTTGGCCTTCTCGCTGGCCTCCTTCAGGCGCTGGAGGGCCATGCGGTCGCCCATCAGGTCGATGCCGGTCTTCTCCTTGAAGTGGTCCGCCAGCCAGACGAGGATCGCGTGGTCGAAGTCCTCGCCGCCGAGGAAGGTGTCGCCGCTGGTGGCCAGCACCTCGAAGACGCCGTCGTTCATCTCCATGAGGGTGAAGTCGAAGGTGCCGCCGCCGAGGTCGTAGATGGCCAGCAGCTTCTTCTGGCCCTTCTTGTCGATGCCGTAGGCCAGCGCCGCGGCGGTGGGCTCGTTGATGATGCGCAGGACGTTCAGGCCCGCGATGCGGCCGGCGTCCTTGGTGGCCTGGCGCTGGGCGTCGTCGAAGTAGGCGGGCACGGTGATCACCGCGTCGGTCACCTCCTCGTGGAGGAAGGCCTCGGCGGCCTGCTTCAGGCTCCGCAGGACGATGGCGCTGATCTCAGGCGGCGCGTAGTCCCGGTCCCCCACCTTCACCCAGGCGTCCCCGTTCTGGGCCTTGATGACGTTGAAGGGGAGCCGGCCGACGGCTTCCAGGACCTTGGGGGTGTCGTGCTTCTGGCCGATGAGGCGCTTGATGGCGAAAAGGGTGCGCTGGGGGTTGGTGACGCTCTGGCGCTTGGCGATGTGGCCCACGAGCACGTCGCCCTTGTCCGTGAAGGCCACGATGGAGGGCGTGGTCCGGCTGCCTTCCCGGTTGGGGATGACCCGGGCGTCCCCGGACTCCATGACGCAGGCGCAGGAGTTGGTGGTGCCGAGGTCGATTCCGATCAGCTTTCCGGGCATGGTTGAACTCCGCGTCTACTGGATGGTGGGATCGGTGGGGGCGGCGTCGGAAGGGCCGGAGCCTGGGACCTCCCCGTCCGCCGCCCGGACCTCGCCGGTCTCGGAAGGGGGGATGAACGGCAGGGGCGCGTGGTTCACCACCACGCGGGCGGGGCGCAGGAGCGTATCGCGGAGCATGTAGGCCCGCTCGTAGATGGCGGCGATGGCGTGATCCGGCAGGTCCGGGCTCTGCATCGTGGTGAGGGCCTCGGCATGCTGGGCGTCGAAGGGGTCCCCGACCTTCAGGTCGAGGGGGACCGCGCCGAGGCGGCGGAGGGCGTCCACGAACTGCTTCCGGATCAGGTCGACGCCGCCCCGGAAGGCGTCCATGTCCTGGTAGGTGGCTTCCAGGCCCCGGTCGAAGTTGTCCAGCACGGGGAGGATCTCGAGGAGCATCCGCCGCTCGGCCTGTTCCACCGTGAGCTGCGCGTCCCTCTGGGCCCGGTTCCGGAAGTTCGTGAAGTCGCTGGCGAGGCGGCGGAACTGCTCCATGATTTCCGTCTCGCGCTTCTCCATGTCCTCGATCTGCGCCTTGGCCGAGCCCAGCTGGGCCTGGAAGGCCTGGTGCTGCGCCTGGACCAGGCTCGAGTCCGCCTCCATGAGGGTGCTGAATTCATTCTCCTCGGGCTCGCCTCCCACCACTTCGAGCCCCAGATCCTCGTCCGTCTGGCTGGCGATCTCGTCCGCCAGGGCCTGGAGGTCCATGGTGTTCGGATCGTCGTAGCTGATCTCCAGCTCGGATTCGGGCTCTGGCCTGCCAGCGCGGGGCTTCGGTTCGTGTTCCGGGGTCATGGCGCCATTGTAGGCGGGCAAGGGTTCAGCTCCTAGACCCCGCCTTCCGGAGAGCCCCCGCTGCGCCGGGCGAGCTGCCGGGACCACCAGTCCAGGCCCCCGAGCAGACGGCCGTAGTCCACCCGCAAGGGACCGACCATGGCGAAGGTGGCCCAGGTCTCCCGCCCCAGGGGCACCGTCCGGACCGCCGTGGACAAGGGGATCAGGCCCAGGAAGGGGTTCTCGCTGCCCAGCAGCAGCTTCACGTCCCGGGAGGCGCTTTCGGCAAAGGCGTTCAGCAGGCGCGCCAGCCGCTCGTGTTCCTCGAAGGCGGCCACCAGTTCCCGGAACCGGCCCGGATCCTCGAATTCCGGCAGCGTGCCCAGCTGCCCCAGGCCGGAAACCACCAGGTCCGCCTCGGGGTGGGGCGCCGCGTTCCTGAGCCCCGCGGTGAGGGAGGCCAGGCGCTCGTGCAGCTGGCGGGCGGCGTCGGCGCGTTCCCGCAGGGCCTGCAGGAGCTGGTTCCGCAGTTCGGCGAGGGTGCAGCCGCTGAAGCGCGCCGTGGCGAAATTCCCGATCTCCGACAGGACGTCCTGGGGGAAGCCGGCGGGATTGTCCACCACCTGGTGCTCGACCTCCCCGCACGCCCCGACCCAGACCGCCACGATGCGGCGGGCGTCGAGGGGGACGAACTCCAGGCGGACCAGGCGGGAGGCGGCCAGGTGGAAGGGAACGGCCACGCAGACGCCCTGCAGCACGTCGGCGAGGGCCTTGGAGGCGTGCCGGAGCCAGACCTCCGGTTCGGCCTCCAGCCCCTCCAAGGTGCTGGTGAGCTGGGCGCCCATGATGGGATCGGGGGGCGTGGGGTGCACCCAGCGGTCCACGTAGTAGCGGTAGGCCCGCTCGGTGGGCACCCGTCCCGCCGAAGTATGAGGTTGGCTGAGCAAGTCGATGTCCTCGAGATCCGATAGAACATTCCGGATCGTCGCGCTGGAGAGCTGTTCGGGATAGCGCTTCGAGAGCAGCCGGGATCCCACCGGCTCGCCCTCGGCGAGATAGGTCTCGATGAGGGTGCGGAGGATCGATTCGCTGCGGGGATCGAGAGGCGAGGTCAAGGCTGGTCCAGGATTTCAGGAACCCCGGGGGGGTTAGGCCTACTATAGCGATAGGAATAAGGAGAACCCATGAACCACCTCAAATGCGCCGCCCTGGCCGCCGCCCTCCTCGCGGCTTCGATTGGCTGCGAGAAGAAGCTTGATGAAGCGCAGATCCGCGCGAAAGTCCTCGCCGAGGAGGCCGCGAAGGCCGCCGACGCCCGGGTCGCGAAGCTCGAGCAGGAGCTGGCTGACCTTAAAAACGCCAAGACCGACGCCAAGGTCGCCGAACAGGACAAGGACTCCGTGGACCAGGCCAAGGCCGACCACAAGAAGGCCCTCGAGCGCCAGCTCGCCGAGCAGAAGAAGAAGGCCGAGGCCCGGAAGCAGGAGGCCCTGAAGCTGGCCGAGGCCAAGACCGCGCCCCCCGCGCCAGGTGCTCCGGCGACCGCGCCGAAGCCGGTGGTGGTGGAGGTTCCGGCCGGCACGACCATCTCCGTGAACCTGGGCGCCACCCTCAGCACCGAGAAGGAGAAGGCCGGCGACCTCTGGCAGGGCACCCTCGCGGAATCCGTGGTGGCCGACGGGCAGACCGTCTGGGCCGCCGGCACGCCCGTCCGGGGCGTGGTCAGCCAGAGCGTGCCCGCGGGCCGATTGGCCTCGGGCAAGGGCGCCCTGGGCATCCGCCTCACGGAGATCGGCAACAGTGACGTGGATGGCGGCGACTACCTGGTCACCGGCGGGAAGACCGGCGAGCGCAACGCCAAGATCATCGGCGGCGCCGCCGCCCTGGGAGCGCTCATCGGCGTCCTGAGCGACAAGAAGAACAAGGAGGACCACGCCCTGGGGGGCGCGGCCATCGGCGCCGCCGCCGGCACCGCCGCCGCCGCGGCCACGGCGAAAACCACCATCCTGATCCCCGCGGACAAGGCCATCGCCTTCAGCCTCGCGGCCCCCGAAAAGGTGACCCTGAAGAAGCCCTGAACTCCGCGGTGCCACACGTTTCGCGGCCCGCGTCGGCGGGCCGTGAACCGTGGATCAGGAATCCATGGCCTGCAGCCGTTCGGCCTCGAAGGCGGCCCGCAGCGGTTCGATGATGGGCTCGATCTCGCCCTGCATGAACTTGTCGATCTGGTGAAGGGTCACCCCTACCCGGTGGTCGGTGACGCGGCCCTGGGGAAAGTTGTAGGTGCGGATCTTCTCGCTCCGGTCGCCAGAGCCGACCTGGGATTTGCGCAGGGCCGAATGGGCCGCGTCGGCCTCGTCCTGGGCCTTCTGCAGAAGGCGCGAGCGCAGCACCGTCATGGCCTTGGCCATGTTCTTGATCTGGCTGCGCTCGTCCTGGCAGCTCACCACCGTGTTGGTGGGCAGGTGGGTGAGGCGCACGGCGGAGTAGGTCGTGTTCACGCTCTGGCCGCCCTTGCCACCGGAGCAGAAGGTGTCGACGCGCAGGTCCCTGTCGTGGATCTGGATGTCCACTTCCTCCGCCTCCGGCATCACCGCCACGGTGCAGGCGGAGGTGTGGATGCGGCCCTGGGTCTCGGTCCTGGGCACCCGCTGGACGCGGTGGACGCCGCTCTCGAAGCGGAAATGGGAGTAGGCGCCGTCCCCCTCGATCTCGGCGATGACTTCCTTGAGGCCCCCCTGCTCGGCCTCGCTCTCGTCCAGGACCGTGACCTTGAAGCCCCGGCGTTCGGCGAACCGGGCGTACATGCGGAAGATCTCGCCGGCGAAGAGCGCGGCCTCCTCGCCGCCGGTGCCGGCCCGGACCTCGAGGATCACGTTCCGCGCGTCCTTGGGATCCTTCGGCACCAGGAGGGCGCGGAGGCGGGCCCGTCCCTGCTCCAGGGCCGCCTTGAGGCCGGGGATCTCCGCCTGGGCCATGTCCCGCAGCTCAGCGTCCATGGTCTTGTCGCCCAGGATCGCCTCCGCCTCCTCGAGCTGCTTCTGCAGGACCTTCTGGTCCCGCCAGGACTCCACCACCGGCTCCAGCTCGGCCCTCAGCTTCGCGAGCTCCCGGAGCTTTTTCGAATCGCTGACGACGGCGGGATCCTGGAGCTGCGCCTCCACCTCGAGGAAGCGGGATTCCACGGCGTCGAGCTGGTCCAGCATGGCTCCTCCGATCCTTCATCCGGGACGAAAAAAAGAACGGGCCGAGGATCGGCCCGTTCTTGGGAGCAGGGGATCTAGGCGTTGGCTTCGGTCGCGGGAACCTCGACGGCGGCCTCGGCGGCGGGAGCGTCGACCTTCTTCGCGTACTTGCGGTTGAACTTGTCCACGCGGCCGGCGGTGTCCATCAGCTTCTGCTTGCCGGTGTAGAAGGGATGGCAGGCGGAGCAGATTTCGACGCGCAGCTCCTTCTTGATGGAGCGGGTCTTGAACTCGTTGCCGCACTGGCAGTGGACGAGCACTTCATGCATTTCAGGGTGGATGCCGGTCTTCATGGAAGCTCCTTCGTATGGCCGACCGGATGCGTCGATTCGCACGCGGCTTGCCCATGGGAATGACCAGCTTATCGCCGGATCCCTTGAAGATCAACGAAGAAATGGGAAGCGCAGGCCCTCCGCTAGAGGGGCTTGGCCGAAAGGACCCAGCGCTCGTCCAGGAGGCGGTGCAGCCGCAGGGCGGCCCAGACGCCGAGCTGGAGGATGAGGTTGAAGCTCATAGCCCGGACGAAGTGCTCGGCGTCCGGCCAGGGAATGCGCTTCAGGAGGGGGACCGCCACCAGGTAGAGGAGGACCGTGAAGGCGAGGTTCTCCAGGAGCCAGGTGAAGGCTTCCCGCACCGCGGAATGCCTCCGCTCCCGCAGGAGGCGCTCCGCCAGGAAGCCCGTGAAGCCCCCATAGAGGAGGCGGGTCCAGGCGAAAACGTTGGAAGCCGACGTGAAGCCCAGGGGCAGCGCCAGCACCGTGCCGAAGAGCGTGGCGGTGAGCAGGCGCAGGCCGGGGGGCAGCAGCTGCCAGTAGCGGCGCAACCAGAAGAGGCCACCCGCCACGAGGAGGCCCTGGGCCAGTCCGTAGGCGAGGGCGATCACGGGCTGGTGGCGGAGCACGATGAACATGTAGCCGCCGGTGGCGGCGCCGATGACGGCCCCCGCCAACAGCTTGGTCCCGCTGCGGTGGCGGAAGCCTTCATCCTCGCTGGCCAGGATCTCCCGGGCCAGCTCCCGGGGATGCTCCTTGTCCCGGAGCATCGCTCGGATCTCCGCCTCGCTCGCCAATCCCCGGGCCTCGGCCTCATCGAGCAGGTGGCTCTCCAGCTCCCTGAGGATGCGCCGGCGGTTCCGGGTCGGGGCGGTCCGCAGGCCGGCCTCCACCTCGGCGAGGTAGGAGGCCAGCGCGTCCGTCATCCGCGATTCCCGACGAAGCCGTCCACCATGGACACGAAGGCGGCCCACTCCCGCTTCTTGGCTTCCAGAAAGGCCTTGCCGGCGGGAAGGATCGCGTAATAACGGCGATCCCGGCCGTTGGTCTGGGTCTCCCAGTAGGAGGAAATGAACTCCGCGGCCTCCAGCTTGTGGAGGGCCGGGTAGAGGGCCCCCTCCTTCAGGGTGTAGGTCCCGTCCGTGCGCTGCCGCACCGTCTCGATGATCTGGTAGCCGTACATCGGGCCTTCCACGAGCAGGGAAAGGAGAAGGATGGGGGTACTTCCCTTCAGCAGTTCACGGTCCACGACGCCCTCCGGTTTAGGGGCCAGTTTACATCGTGAACCGAGGGTATCAAGGGTTGACATAGGGACCCGGTCACATCACCCCTTCATGGCCTCCGTCAAAGGGATTCGACTCGCACGCCAGGCCGGCAGGAAGCCCCCCAGCAGTCCCATCACCAGGCTGAATGCCACTCCCTCCAGCATCAACTCCGGGGTGATGGTGAAGGCGAAGCTCACGTCCGAGAAGGTGTCGAAACTCGTGGTGCCAGTCTGGATGCCGTTGGCGAAGAGGGCCAGGACAGATCCGAGGATTCCCCCCGTGCCGCAGAGGACGATGGCCTCCCACTGGAAGCTGGCCAGGATCTCCCGCTGGCGGAAGCCGATGGCCCGCAGGGTCCCGATCTCCTTCGTGCGGCTGGCCACCGCGGCGAACATGGTGTTCATGGCGGCGAAGACCGCCGCCGTGGTCAGGATGAAGGTGATGAGGTTGCCCAGCACGCGGATGGGATCCCCGGCCTTGGTCAGCTCCTTGAAGTAGGCCCGCTCCCCGACGACCTCCAGCTTGAGCCGCTTGTCCTCGTCCACCGCCCGCGTGAATTCCGGCAACCGCTCGGCGGATTCCAGGCGCGCCAGGAGGCTGGAGTAGCTGTCCCGCTTGAAGGCCTGCATCACGTCGTTCACGTCGGAGAAGATCTCGCTCTCGAAGGAGCTGCCGCCGGCCTCAAAGACGCCCACGATGTCCCAGGCGCGCCCGCCCATGCGAAGGGTGCGGCCCCGCTCGAGACCCGCGAAGCGCCCCTGCATCTTGCGGGGCACCACGACTTCCGACAGGCCGGGGCGGAACCAGCGGCCCTCCAGGAGGCGGATCTGCGGCCGCATGGCCAGGCCCCGCGCCTCGAGGCCGCGGATGGTCACGTTGCTGTCGGAGCCGTCCGCCATGGGGAAGAGCTTCACCACCACCACTTCCGCTGAGCCGACGGGCCCTTGCGCGTCCCGGGCGAGGAGGGGATGCACCTTGAGGATGCGCATGCGGTCCCGCTCGATGCTGGAGTTCAGCTCGAAGCGGGCGTTGGGGCGCAGCACCAGGGCCTGATCCTCCCGGCCCGAACTCACGAAGGCCACCGAGAGGCCCTGGGCCAGGGACAGCACCACCACGAAGATGCCCACCACCAGCGCGATGGCGCCCGCGGTGGTGAGGGTCGTGACCTTGCGCTGCCAGAGGCTGCGCAGGTTGTAGCTGAGAGGGATGGGGTAGGCCAGCAGGGCCCAGGCCAGCCAGAGCAAGTAGGCCAGGAAGGGGGCGAGGACGAGCAGGACGATGGCCATCAGAGGGTCTTCAGGCCTTCGGTGATGGGCTTGCGGACCGCTTCATAGGCCGGCATGAAGGTGGAGAGCAGGCCCACGCCGAGGGCCCCGCCCATGCAGACCAGCATCGTGCCCGCATGGACGTCGAAGTCCTGGAAGAAGGGGAAGACGGAGCCCATCACCGGGCGCAGGACCGCCGCCAGGAGCCACGTGAATCCCAGGCCGAGGACGCCGCCGGCGCCGGTGAGCACGAGGCCTTCCAGGATCACCAGGCCCATGACCCGCTGCGCCGTGAAGCCCAGGGCCCGGAACACGCTGATCTCGGTGGTGCGCTCGCGGATGGCCATGGCCATGGTGGAGAAGGCGACGAAGATCAGCGCCACCAGTACCACCAGGGAGATGCCCTGCAGCAGCACGCTGATGTTGCCGAGCATCTTCACGAAGCTGAGGTTGAAGGCGTTCTCCGTCTCGCTGAGGGTCTCGGCGGCGCTGTTGGCGAAGTTCCGGTCCACCCGCTCGCAGAGGCGGGGAATGTCGTCCGGGGTGCGGGTGCGCACGAAGTAGGTGCCGACCTGGCCCTTCATGCGGGGCACGCCCTCTTCCAGCAGCTTGGTGTGGAAGTGGAGGACGTTCTCGTCGCTGGGCTTGGGGGAGCGGAAGATCACGCGGATCGTGAGCCGCGGGCTGATGGGGAAGATGGTGCCCGTCAGGGGGATCGTGTCGCCCACCTTCCAGCCGAACTTGTCCGCCAGGGCCTGGCCGACGATGCAGCCCGTGCCGTCCCGGATGTACTCCTTCAGCTGCTCCTCGGTGATGCCCGAGGTGCCGAACTCCTCCCGGAAGACCTGGAAGAGGGTTTCCTCGTCGGAGGCGAAGTTGGCGAAGAAGTTCCGGGGATCCTGGTAGAAGCCGCCGAACCACTGGAGGCCGCAGACCGTCTCCACTTCCGGCTGCTGCTTCAGGTAGGCCTCGTAGCTGCGGGGCAGCACCTGGGTCAGGCCCGACTTGTGGCGGACCACGATGCGGTTCGTGGAATTGGGGTTGTTGGCGACGGAGTCCAGGGTGGTGAGCAGGCTCAGCAGCAAGGCCACCACCAGCACGCCGAAGGTCATGGTGCCGAGGATCAGAAGCGTGCGCAGCCTGGAGCGGCGCATGGACTTCAGCACGAAGGCCAGCCACTTCATGGGAGCCGCCGCCTCACCGGTTCACCTCGATGGTCTTGTCCAGCAGGCCCTTCTCCAGGTGGATCTGGTGCCGTGCATGGTGGGCGGCCTTCGGATCATGGGTGACGATGACGATGGTCTTGCCGAGATCCTGGTTCAGCCGCTCCATGAGCTGCAGCACTTCCTCCGCATTCTTGCCATCCAGGGCGCCGGTGGGCTCGTCGGCCACCAGCAGCTCGGGGTCCGTGACGATGGCCCGGGCCACGGCCACCCGCTGCTCCTGGCCGCCGCTCAGCTGGCGGGGGTAGTTGAGCATGCGGTCCGTGAGGTTCACCAGCTCCAGGGCGTGCTCCACCTTCTCCCGGCGCTCCCGTCGGGACAGGCCGCTCAGGAGCAGGGGCAGCTCCACGTTCTCGAAGGCGTTGAGCACCGGCACCAGGTTGTAGTTCTGGAAGAT
>JBGASS010000483.1:0-2505 GCA_044229555.1 Holophagaceae bacterium | reverse complement strand
GTGATAGACGCAGTTGACGGCCTCGATGACCGCGCCCTTGGAGGGATCCCCCTGCTTCAGGGCGGCCCGGTACCCCAGCTCGTTCAGGAGCCGGGTCACCTGCTTCAGCCGTTGCCCGGGCGGATCCGTGGGTCTGACCTGGTCCTCGAGGGAGTGGGCCACTACGCCGGCGAGGTCCTGCATGAATGACTTCGCCCCTCCGGGCCCGAGCTTCTGGGCGAGCTGGGCGAGAATGGCGTTGGCCAGCCAGGAGTACTTCTTGGGGAAGGCGTCAATGCCTTCGTCCGAGATCAGGTAGTGCCTGCGCGGCCGGCCGATGAATCCCTTCGTGTCGGCGTAGGTCAGGTAGCCCAGATCCATGAGCCTGCCGACATGCTGCTGCACCGCCGTGCGGGACAACGCGAGGTGGTCCGCCAATTCATCCAGGGAGGCCCCCTCGAGGCGATTGAGGAGGTGTTCCAGGATCTTGCTCTGGTTGGGATGGAGGTTCTTCATGGCCGCCTCCGGGACGTTGTGCGGGTACAAACACTTTAAACATTTTAAACAGTCTTGAGCGTTTAAATATTGCCCCTACCTTCAAAAGACGGGTCACCGTCAGGCCCGATCTCGTGAAGGAGCGCAGGATGAATCGTCGACTCTTCGCCGTTGTGGCTGTCCCCATCGTGGCCGCCCTGGCCACGGCCGCATGCTCCTCGGGGCATCACGGCGCGACCGTGGCCGGGGAGCCGCCCCTGGATCCGGTCCAGGTCGCTCAAGGAAGAGATCTTCCGAAACGACACGTTCGCTGTGATGAGGTCTTCAAGACCGCAGGACGCTGGCCATGCACCAGGTCATCGAGTCGGCGGTGGATCCCACCGCCATCGCCTTCCTCGTCGGTGGATTGAAAGCGGACGCCGAGGCCCTCTCGTCAGGCGGTGGTCCAGGGCATCCAGAACGGCACCATCAGCCCACCGATCCCGCGACCACCGTGGCCCTGCTAAAGCTGAATGCCGTCGTCGGCGTAAGGCACGGCGACCTCAATGGCCAGGACCACCTGACCTGCGTGGGCATCACCTGCGCCTCGCCACTCCACCGCGGACAATTCCTTCGCCCGGACGCGCAAAGTTCGACGCTGGGCGAACTGGACCTCAACCCGGGCGCGATCATCGCGCTCTCCCGGCGGTCCCGCCGCCGCGAAGGCGATCACAACGGTGCGCGGGCGGCTGATCCCGTTACAACCTCGACGGCAAGGTAAATGCAGGTCGCATGGCCTTCGTCCTCAACCAGCATCATCGCGACAAGGACGGCCAGGACCTCGCCTACTGGAACCGCTATGTGGCCGTGACGCAGATGGGAGGCCAGGGCACCTTCACGGACAGCCGCACGGCGTGAACGTCACCCACGGCAACGCCACCGACCAGGTCACCGCCAAGCTGCCTGCGCTGCAGGCCTACCAGCTTAGCCTGGCGTCTCCGCGGCCGCCCGCGGGCAGCTATGACCCCGTGCAGCGCAGACCGGGGCAAGGTTACCTCGAGGGGCGGGCGCGCGCCCGCCATGTGGACCCACCTTCACCGACGCCAACGTCCGGCCTGCATCCGCCCAGCGAGGTGGTGAGCGAGCCGGAGCTGAACGGCGCGCCCAGCTACGCCTGCGAGCGGCGACCAGTTGTACCCCTGGCGGCGTCTGGCAGCACGCCCCCTACTTCCATAACGGCAGCGCGGACATCCTCTGACGCCGTGTAGACCTACAACACCCAGAAAACCCGGCCCCCACCGCCACGCAGAAGGCGCGGGGACCCGTCGCCCACTCCTGAAGAGCCTTTGAGCCATTTCCACGAACCCCTTCCTTCCCATCGAGGTGAAAGGTGTCCAAGCCTTCCAGCGGTGCCCGAACATTCGACGCGATCCGGTTGATCGAGACAGTCTCAATGCCGATGATCGCCAGGGCCGAGATCCCCACCCTCTTCGGTTCGTTCTCCGTGTACGGGTTCCTGGAGCGGTCCACCGGGAAGGAACATCTCGCCATCGTCTCGGGCGACATCGACAGCCGTACCCGGGTGAACGTCCGGATCCACAGCGAGTGCCTGACCGGCGAGGTCCTGGGAAGCCTCCGCTGCGACTGCCGGCCCCAGCTTGAGTCCGCGCTCCGTTTCATCAGCCAGGAAGGCGGCATGGTGATCTACCTCCGCCAGGAGGGGCGGGGCATCGGGCTCCTGAACAAGCTGAAGGCCTACGCCCTCCAGGAGCAGGGCCATGACACGGTGGAGGCTAACCAGCTCCTCGGCTTCCCCGACGACCTCCGCACCTACGATCCCGCCGTCGAGGTGCTCCGGTTCTTCGGCATCACCAAGGTGAGGCTACTGACAAACAACCCCCAGAAGGTCCGCGGGCTGGAAGCCGCCGGCATTGATGTCCTGCGCCAGGTCCACCAGCAGCAGGGCAATCCCCACAACCAGGGCTACCTGCTGACGAAGGCGCGGAAGAGCGGGCATCTGCTGACCTTCACCAAGGCTGAGCCGGCCAGCTG
>JBGASS010000042.1:0-11488 GCA_044229555.1 Holophagaceae bacterium | reverse complement strand
GTGCGGCGGTCCTGATCGCTGGGACGACGGGCAATCTCTATGCTCAGCGGTGGATCGTCACAGTCATTGACTCGACCCACATTGATCTCCAGGGCTCCACGTACTCCAGCAACCCCGCCGCGAAGGGCACGACAATCCCTGCGGGCGGAGACTCGTGGAGCAATGCGCTCAAGTGGGGCAACATCACGGCAACGAAGCAGCTCGCTGGCGACTCTTTCCGCGTTATCAAAAGCCAGTCGCCCCTAAGCATCGGTTCCGCAACTTGGGACGGGTCGGATATTGGGGCGCGGAAAACGATCACTAGCAGTACCAACGCGAGTCCCATCGTCGTGACGCTGACGGCGCACGGGTATGCCAACGGAGACGTGGTTCACATCGGGTCGCACAATACGAATACGAACGCTAATGGCGTTTCCACCATCGCAAACGTAACAGCTAACACCTTTGAACTTGTGGGGTCTACCGGGAACGGGGTTGGCTCTGGCGGCTTTGCCCGCAAAATCAATGGTCGGCGCATCGTCCTTGCGGCGGCAAGAACACAGCGCGTGGTGGCAGATACGGCAACATGGACCGGGGCGGGGGATACAACTTGGAGCCAGGTCGCGTTCTCTAAGTTCGGCGTCTACTCGTCCAAATTTACAATGGACGGTTCCGTGCAGGCGTCTATTAAGCAAGCCTATTGTGCAACAGGGACTATTGATCTTAGTGCCTACCAAAATCTATCTTTCTGGATAATCATCAGCGCCGCTCTGGCGTCGTCGGGCCGCCTTCAGTTCAAACTATGCTCGGACAGCACGGGTGACACGGCGGTAGATACCTTCGATGTCCCAGCGATTCCCGGACCAGTTACGGCGGCCCCGGCGCAGGACGCACAGGTTTGGATCCCGCTTGTCCTGTCTCGAACGGGTGGCGGAAACCTGGGCAGCGCCATCCAATCTATCGCTCTGTACACGGGTGGGACGGCCCCGCCGAATAGCTTTGTTATGGTCGTGAGCAACATCAACGCGACCAAGACTGATGATCTGGATGCGCTCGCCTTGATCTCGAAGAATAGTGCGGAGGTGGGCGGCACAGAGCCGTGGTGGGCTATTGCGGCGATAGATGGGGCGAATGTCTACCTTGAGTCCCAACCCACGCGAGATTTCGATGGCGCGCTCTCCAACGACCCACCTATGCGGGCTGGCTATACGGGCGCATCCGAATCAGCCACGACCTACATCCGGCACGGGTTGAAGGCCGACTTTGCTACCTCAAGCGCGGCGTTAAAGCTAGTTATTCCTACAGCCGGGACGCTTGCGGCGCGCGTGGATATGTCGGGCGGGTGGGACAGTGTTTCCGACACTCAAACGGGTATGACATGGCTTGAAGGCTCTACGAGCTGGGGCGCAGGGCTGTTTTTAAGTTTCGCTAGTTTCCATGACGTGAGCAAATTTGGGTTTATTCGTCTTGCCGGGGGCTATACGCCGTACAACTGCCGGATGTTCACCGCGTCCAACCTCTCTGCGGTTGGGTGTGCGGGCGGATGCAATTTGACGACTTGCTACTCGGGATCCGTTTCCTTCGATTGGATGATGCAGAACAGCAACGGGATCTATTTCGGCGGGGTGTCATTTAATATCCGAGTGGAATCTGTTACGGAAGTGAGCGGCAACGTCTATGGCGTTTATATGCTTGGCCCCGGTTTTGGGAACGTGGTTAACGGCATCATTAAATCCAGAAACAACAGCTCCACCGGGGCGCTTGGCGCGTCGGTTGGTTTCGCAGGCGGCTATATAGTCCAGAACAGCGAGTTGGGTACGCCGGTAAATCTTTCAAATGCAGTCCCTTACGCGTGTTCTGGAGGGCAGTTAGTCTTGCGAAATTGCACCGTTGTCGGAGCCGCGACAACTTCATCTGCTCTTGGGGCGCTTACAACGGTTGTGGCGGCCTCGCCTTCCGGTAATCTTCAGCTACTGCACGAGAAGGAGCTGGGTGTCGCGGGCGTCAACCGCATCCATGGCTACTACTGGACCGCCGTAACCGCCCCCAACACCCGTTCAGGCGGATCGGGGCTTCAGTGGACGATCACGGCCCTAGGGTCGCAGCTTGACTCCGCCTCTCCCGCTCGCCTCTCCATTGGCCCCATCGCCTTCCTGGCGAACGTGCCCGCCACCGTCAAGGTCTGGGCGAAGAAGTCTCACGCGACGAACTGCACGGCGAAGTTCGTCCTGCCGAAGGGCCAACTCTCAGGCATCGCCGCTGATGTAGTAGCGACGAAGGCCAACGACACTAACTGGGAGCAGCTTTCGCTCTCGTTCACCCCCACCGAGTCAGGGGCCATGATGTTCGAGATCCAATTTTACGAGACGGGCGGAACGGCGGATTACTGCATCGTGGCGGATTGGAGCCAGTCATGAGCGTGAACCAGTCCGACACCTTCACGTTCCAGTTCACCTACCTCGGTGCGCCGCTGATCCGCGCTTCAAACAACGTTTCGCTGCCATGCCCGTCCTTCTGCTGCACCTACCTCGGCATGCCCTTCATCCCCAACCCTCCCGAGACGCGCAACGCGCTCGGCTTCTTTTGAGGTGGTTGTGCGATTTCTTCTCTCATTCCTTCTCGCCACCGCCCTCACTGCCCAAGTGCCGAAGTCCTACCACGGCACGAGCGGCGGGTGGGGGCCTACCGACCGGAACCACCCCTACCACTTCATGGGTGGGGCGCTGGTCGGCGTCGCCCCCTACTTCGTGGCGAGGTGGCGCGGTTACGAGCACCCGGAGTGGCACTCGATCTTCTGGGCGCTCCTGGCGGGGCTCATCAAGGAGAACTACGACCGGCACCATGGCGGTCGCCCGGAGTGGGCGGACGCGACCTACACGGCTCTGGGTGGTGCGGCGATGGGCTTCGGGCTGAGTTGGGGCGATCGAAAGCGGGGGGAGTACGCCACGGCCCCGAGGCTGGAGGTCCCATGATTAACGGGTTCGACATTGACGGCGGCGAGATCGACGGTTTGGGGGCCTCGTGGGAATTTATAAGCCCTATCCCGTCATGCACATGGAAGGTTCCTGGGGACCTGTCCCCGTTGGTAATTCTCATAGACACGAGAGCAATCCAGCCGGAACCCATGGTAGCTTATCATATCCCCTATGACCGTCGAACCCTCGCAGTGGTAACTGACCCCAGGAGGCTTTCATGATCCCCAGTGGTTTTGATCTGGCCGGCAAGTACGCCAAAATTAACAAGGAGCCTACGGCGATTCTGCCCTACACCATCGACTGGGGGGCATGGTTGAGTGCTGCGGGGCTTGTGGGAGAAACCATCACTGCCTCCGTTTGGACCCCCGAAGCGGGGATAGTGGTGGTAGCGGAGAGCGTCAACGGTACGGAAACCCAGGTGGTGCTGTCAGGGGGCGCTGACGGGTCTAGCTATATCGTCGAGAACCATATCACACTGGCTCCCAGCGGTTTTCAGGATTCCCGCCGCATCGAAGTCGTCGTTGTCAAGAGGTAGCAACAGTGGGCGTCAATCAGGGGGATTCATGAAGTTCACTCTCGGGGATGCTTCGGCGTTCGTGGCCGTTCTCGGCGGCCTCTGGGCGGCCCTCAAGGTGGCCGTCAAGGTCCACAACACGATCGCGGCGTCGGTCACGGCGCCGATCATGGCGAAGATGGACGAGCAGATCGAAGCGGGGAAGGTGCGAGACCAGAAGATGGACGAGCTGACGGCCGCGGTGCAGGAGGTCCAGAAGGAGGTCACGCCGAATGGCGGGGGCTCCATGAAGGACGAGATCCGGGCCATCCTCTCCCGCGTCGATACCAGCATCGCCCGGTTCCTCGCCTTCAACGAAGACGCGGAGGTGGGGCAGTTCATCACGGACTGCCACGGGCGATGCACCTGGGTCAATCGGACCTACTGCCGGATCACCGGCCGCACCGATTCCGAGGTGCTGGGATGGGGCTGGCTCAGTTCCATCCTGGAGAATGAGCGGGACTCCGTCCACGAGGAGTGGGAAGCCACCGTGGCCGAGGAACGAAACTACGAGCGTGTGCAGCACTATGTCAGGCCTGACGGCGAGATCGTGGCCGCCGCCGTCAAGGCTCGCCCCATCACCAATGCCCAGGGCAAGGTCATCGAGTTCGTGGGCTTCGTGTGCGTCCTGGAGGAGGCCCCCCATGCTTGAACTCAACTGCATCTCCCGCGTCTGCAAGGCGCCCATGGCGAACGTCGAGGCCTCCTGGCCTCTCGTCGTCTCTGCGCTCTACTCCGATGGCATTTGGAACAAGGATGTCGCCATCGCTGCGGCGGCCACGATCGCCGTCGAGACCGGGGTCTACGCTGACGGGGACGGGGACGGCGACAAGGAGATTCTGACCTTCCTCCCCATCCGGGAGCTGGGCTCCGCGAAGCGGCTGAACTGGATGTATGACCGCCGCACGGACCTCGGCAACACGCCGGAGCTGGACGGGGACGGCGCCCTCTGGTGCGGCCGTGGGCTCATCCAGCTCACTGGCAAGAAGAACTACATCCTCTACGGGGAGGAGCTGGGGATCGACCTCGTCGGCAACCCGGACCTCGCTCTGGATCCAAAGCACGCGGCGGACATCTTCGCCCGCTACTTCCTCAAGTCCCGCGCTGCGGAGGCCGCCATGGGTGGCGACTGGTTCCGTGTTCGGCGCAGGGTTAACGGCGGGGACAACGGCATGGAGCCGTTCCTCGCCTTCGTGAGCGGCCTCCACGGCTGCTGGAAGGATGCCGCATGAACATCGGGGACAAGGTCATCATCAGGGCTTCGGCCGACATGCTGGACCTCGTGAGCAAGCTGAAGGAGAAGGGCTACTTCGTGAACACCGTCACCCTCGGCGAGGAGCTGGTGGGCATCGTGGTCAAGGTCTGGGGGCCCACCTGTGCCAACCTCAAGGTCAAGCTCGACGGTGACGGGCCCGACCTCTGGATCACCTCCGCGACCCTCTGGGATGGCAACCCCGGCGCCATGTCGCCGCGGCACTTCCGGCTGGCGGTGTAGCCGTGGGCCTCCGCGTCACGCTCTTCCTCCTCTCCGCCTTCCTCGTGGGCCTCGCCCTTGGTGTCGTGGGGCGAGGCCTCTTCAGGCCCGGGACCATGAACGACATCCGGGGCAACGAGAGCTACACCCGCAAGGGGGCCTTCGCCTGCCTGATGCTGTCCTTCGTGGTCTTCCTGGTGGCCGTCTTCGCGCCGGCCATCGCCACCCTGGCGGACAAGTACATCACCGGGCTCCTGGCGCTCTCCGGCGGCACCTTCACCGGGGGCAAGTTCTCCGAGGAGATCGGCTCCGCCATCAAGAAGTTCACGGGAGGTGGCGATGCTCCCAAGTGACCTTCGCAGGACGGGCCTCGTGGCCCTTGGCGGGCTCCTGGTGGGCCTCGGCCTGGGGTACAGGCTCTACCACTCCGTCCCGGCACCTGTGGAGGCTCCAGCCCCCGCGATCCGCCAGAAGGACGGTTCGACCGTGCTCGAACGCAAGCCGGATCCCAAGGCTACTCCTTCGGCCTTGGTCCCGAAAGGGGGTAAGGTCGAGCGCATTGTGCGCGTCACCGTGACCCCGATTCCCGAGCTTCCTGCGCCCCGTGAGGCTGGAAGCGTGCCGGCGCCGGAGGCCCCTGAGAAGGTGTGCCCTTCCGTTACGGTCGAACTGGACCTCGTCCGGATGCCCGATGGGTCACGGCGAGTGGTGGCCAAGGCCGAGAACGGCACGCTCCTCGAAGGCGTGGACATCCCTGTCGAGCCCGTGCCCAAGCCGCGGGAGCTGCGCTGGGCGGTCGGTGCTGTTCGAGGCTTCGACACCCGGACCCGGACATGGAGCTGGGGCGCCGGGGCCACATACAGGAAAGGCCCCTTTGTGGGGGGCCTTTTCGGGACGAGTCAGCAGGTTCAGGTGTTCGCAGGCGTAGCGTTCTGATTCCACCCGGGGAAGATCCGGCCATCCGTGAGCTGTACCGGATGGACCGTGGATCCTCCCCGGGTCGCTTTGTACCGATCCACGCGCTCCTTGAAGGCGGCGACCTCCGCCTCGTTCGCGGTGCCCGTGGCCATGGCGTAGTCGAGGGATTCGAGGCGCGTCTCCAGCCACAGGCGGGTGCGGTAGAACCGATCGTCAGGGAGATCGAGGAAGTTGGCGCGGGTCTCGTCGTCGATCCGGGCGTCGAAGTCACGGAGGCTCATGGGTAGACCTTTCGAGGAGGGTGGATCTGGTGGTTGCGGCGGGGGCGCGTGGAGCACTTGACGCAGCGGTCCCCCGGCTTGAAGGCGGTCTGCTCCAGGTAGGGCCCGAACGAGGACACCTCGCCGCAGGTAGAGGTGTGATGCCGGGTGAATTGGTGGGCCTTGGTGCAGTTCTCGGGCCATGCCCATCCGAGGATCTTCATCGCTTGGGCTTCTCGATCTTGTAGTTCCCGTCTTCGTGGGGGTAGAGGTGGATGTCGGTGGGGCGGTTGCCGAGGGCCGCTTGCCGGGCGGGCTCGGTGGGGAAGAAGATGCAGGACCCCTTCCGAAGGCCGTAGAGGCGCACGAGGTCGTGGAAGCTGACGTAGTCCGATCCGATGTAGCCGGGGTGGATGATGTAGCGGCGGGCGCTCACAGGTTGATCCTCCGCAGCTCCAGGTGGTCGAGGTCATTGAGCCCGAGCTGCTGTTTGATGTACATGCTCACGTCGATGTCCCTCCCCGCGACGAAGGGGCCCCGGTCGGTGACGACGGCGAGGAGGATCCTGCCGTTCGCCCGGAGCTGCACCAGGGAGCCCAGGGGGAGCGTCTTGTGGGCCACGGTGGGCTTGTGCTGGTCGTAGATCCTGCCGGAGGCCGTCTTGCGTCCGTGGAAGCCGGGGCCGTACCAGGAGGACTTGGCGGGCGTCCAGGGGCCGAAGATGGCCGCGGCACGCTTCACAGGGGCCTGGAGCTGGGTGATGGAAGGGGGAACGGTTGCCGGTGCCATGATGGGTCCTCCATGTTGGGGTAGGTGATAGGCCAGCCGAAGTGCTCAGGCTCCGGCTCGGGGTCGCTGAAGGCCTCCGAATGGAGCCCGCACTCCTCGCAGACGATGAGCAAGGCGTCCATGCCCTCGCCGTGGAGATCCATGTCCCACTCGGTCGTGGGGCATCCGCAGGCGGGGCATTCGGCCAGGACGCTCATTGCCGGCCGCTCCTCCGGTCGATGGCGCCGACCCAGGAGAGCAGCACCGCAGCGGCCTGAATCAGTTCAGCGCGGCGGTCCTCATCGGTGTCCGCGTCGATGGCCTCGACCAGCTCCTCCACGGCGATGTGGGCGTAGGTGAGTCGGCCGGATTTCGCTGCCTCGTCGCACGCGAACTTGACGGACTTTTCCGAGGGGAGGTTGTAGTACCAGGATGGCGGGGCCTCGAAGGAGAGGTTGCGGGCCGCTTCCGACTGGGAGAGGGGAAGAACGGATGGATGATTCTGCTCGCCCCACTTCTCGACTTGCCGCTCCATCTCCTTGCGGACTTCTATCAGGGTTGACGCGATGCTCATGCGGGCCTCCGGGCAAATACGAGCCGTTTGTTGGTGGTGCCCTTGACGGGCTGAAGGTGTTCAGGGTTCACGCAGGCGCGGTTGCGGCAGACGTGGTCGATCTCCAGGTCGTTCCGCAGGGCGCCGAAGAAGAGCCGGTAGGCCACTCGATGGGCCTTTTGCTTCCGGCCCTCGTACTTGATCTGGCCGTAGCCGTCGCGGCACTTGCAGCCGGTCCACTCCCAGCAGCCACCGAAGCCTGGGTTCCAGTTGACGTGCTTCATCAGACGGTCAAGGTCATCCCTGCGGTATGCCACCATGTCCGTGAACTTGGCGGGATAGCAGTCGGCCACCATCCGATGGATGCGGGCCTTGGCCTTGCCGCTCGTGTGCGCGTCCACGAAGGCCACGATGTCGGGGAGGCCGGTCCAGAAGACGGCGTAGATGCGGGGGACGCGGTGGCGCTCCTTCTCCTGAAGCTCGCCAAGTCGGATTAAGGCCTGCATTCCTGTCGCGGTGTCAGTCGTCACGAGAAGCCTCCCACCAGTCCTCTGCAAACTTTACGCTGGATCGGATCGGCACGTCAAACTTTATCGGGCACGATTCGCCATCGAAATTTTCCACCGCCTCGCCGATCGCCATCGAAAGTCGTTGGCCCTCGCTCCCCGGCGGGAGGGACGAGTCGAATTCGTCGTGGACGTTCAATAGGAAGCTCCCCGCGGAACCATCGAGGATCGCGTCCACCTCGATCATCTTGACCTTCAGCGCATCGGCCGCGGAGCCCTGGAAGATCATGGCGCCGGCCTTGTAGGTCTTCTCCCCACGCGGGAACCGAATGTGCCGGCCAAGGATCGTGCGGACGTAGCCGCGCCGCTTGGCCACCGTGGTCATGGCGTCGAGGGTGGTCTTGACCCCAGGGACCGCAGCGTGGTAGCGCAGGAACAGCTCCTCGGCCTCTTCGCCGGCCTTCTTCCACTTGGATCCGTCTGGCCGCTCTTCCTCGGTGTAGGGGAGGCCCATCTGCTCGGCCATCTTCCCTTTGCCCATGCCGAAGCAGAGGCCCAGGTTGATCGACTTCGCATCTCCCTTGACGCCCGGGGTGGGCTTGCGGGGGATGCCCATCATCTTCGCCACCATGCCGTGGAAGTCGGTCTGCGGGTCGTCCCGGTAGGCCTGCATAACCGGCGGGGACTGGGCGTAATGGGCAAAGATCCGGAAGTCCATCTGGTTCCAGTCTCGGCAATTCCAGAGCTGACCTTCCTCAGGCAGGAAGAGCGAGCGCACGATGGCCGCGGCCTCCGGGTCGCGTTTGCTGATCTGCTGGATGTTCGGGTTGTTGCTGCTGAGGCGGCCGGAGGTCGTGCCGTACTCGTCGTCGTCCTCGCTGGCGGCCTTCGTCTGGTTGAAGTTCGTGTGCAGGCGGCCGTTGAAGTGGTTGCCGAGAATGTGGCCTTCGAGGAAGGTCCCCTTGATCTTCTTCGCGCCGCGGAGGCCGAGGAGGAGTTGCACCTCCGGCATCCGGGACTTCTTGAGGAAATCCTTCTTGAAGGACGGAGCGCCTTTGTCCGTGGTCGGGATGAACGTGCCGTCCGGCAGCTCCCACCGCCACGGCCCGGTCTTGATCGGCTTCAGCAGCTCGCGCACTTGCTTTGACGAGTTGACGTTGATGTTGAATCCCGCCATGAAGTTCAGCTTCTCCTGCCGGCGGCCGATCACCTCGTCCATCCGCACCAGAGCTTCCTCCGCGGCATTCACGTCCACGCGGACTCCGCGGCGCTCCATCTTCAGGAGCACCGGCAGGAGGCGCATTTCCACGTCATCCACCAGAAGGAGCTTCTGGCGCTCAAGCTGGAATTGCTCGTACTCGAAGAGCGCCATGGTGCTACGGGTGTCGTCCATGCCGTACTTCGCCGCCAGCTCCAGTGGGGCCTTGTGGAGGTTCGGCATCTGCGCGTTCTTCGTGGGCTTGCCCCCGAACATCTCCGCCAGCACCTCGTAGAGCCCAGTGTACTTCTCCAGGTCGGTGTACTTGTGCGCCAGCCATTCCAGCGTGAACTCCTCCTCGTGCTCGTTCAGCAGTGCCGCCCCGACCATCGTGTCGTGGATCTTGTGGTTGAAGAGCTTGATGCCCTCGTTCCAGAAGAAGTGGAGGTCGAACTTCAGGTTGTGGCCGATGAACGCCCCGGTGTGCCTGGGGAGCATGTCCTTGGCCCATTCGAGGTTGTTGCCGTGGCGGGTGTCGATGTACCAGCTATCGAGGTTCGGGGCCGTCAAGGAGATGGCGAACATCTTCTCGCGTTTCCAGTCGAGGCCCGTCGCCTCGATGTCGATCGCCCATCGGTCGTACTGGGCCAGCTTGGGGAAGTCGAGTTCGCCGACTGCCGTTTGAACGAGGCCTTCGGGCATTGGCCTACTCCACGAAGCAGAGGAGGTGGCCGGCGGCGAAGAACTCGTTGCGCTCGTTGTGCCGGATGGCCTCGCCGTGATCGCCGATGCGGGGGATCCAGGTCTGGCGGTGCCGAAGGAGTGCGAACCAGACCTCGCGGTGATGGTCGAAGTCGCGGATCTCGATGCCCCATTCGGTGTCGAAGAGGCCGTTGTTCGGGTCGCTCGGAATCACGCCAACGCGGAGGCGGTCTTCGAGCGCGGCGAAGAGCTGCTCGTACTGGCCCTCGGTGCAGGGGAGGAGGAGGTCGCGGGATTCCATCACAGGGCTCCTTCAAGTTCAGCGAGGTCTTTCTGGGCCCGGTGAGCATCCCCATGGGAGAGGAACTTCAATGCGATGCGAAGCCTTTCACGATCGAGCCCCAGAGATGCCACGGGCTCGTGTTGGCTCATGAGCATCGCCATGTGCTCTTTAACGAGGGCTAATTCCAGATTGGCGCTGGCCGCTTCGCGCTCTGCTCTCCTGCGGGCGGACATGGATTGGGCGGCGAAGAGCACGCTGATGTCGAAGGCGGGATCCATATCAGGCTCCTAGGGGGTAGGGGTTGTTGGCCATCACCACGTCCAGAGTTCCCCGCGTCCTTGTGACCGCGACGTACCAGACCCGGTGCTCATCGTCGTGCTCGGAATTGCTGAAGGTCTTTTCGCCCATGCCGTTCACCAGCACCACCCTATCAGCTTCCCCGCCCTTGGCGGCGTGGATGGTGCTCATTCGCACGGTCGGCGGCTGGAACACGTCCACCTTCCGGAGGTAGTTCACATGGGCCTGCGGGATGGCCAGGGACGCCCACCAGGGCATCGTGGGCTTCGAGGTGCAGCCGAGGTGCGCCAAGGCCCTCTTCGCGTTCTCGGAGGGCTCCTGGCCGGCTTCCCAGTGCAGGAAGGACCGCACGGCGTTGGCGAAGCGGTCCTGGAACCAGGAGGGGCGGCCGGAGCCCGTCGTATAGGGCACGCCCCGGTCGGTGAGCCAGCTCTCGGCGGCGAAGCGGTTGGCGTGGTTCCGGTAGAGGACCAAGACCTCCTCGCCGGCCAGTGGCGACGGGACATGCAGGAAGTCGCCGAAGTTGCGGACGCTCCCCGCGGCATCGACGGGGGCGTACACCTTCTGCACGCGGTCCATGATGCGGGCAGAGATCCGCTGGGCGATGTCGTGGATGTTCCGAGGGACGCGGAAGGATTGCTCCAGGACCCGGTGGCGTCCGCGGTCCCGGGAACGCATCCCGTGGGGATCGGCGCCGGCCCAGGTGTAGATGGCCTGATCGTCGTCGCCGGCAAGCCAGATGCAGCGGCACTTCTCGGCGATTGAGTCGATCACGTCCCACTGGAGCGGTGACAAGTCCTGGGCCTCGTCCACGAAGAGGTACTTGATGCCGAGGTCGAGGGGATGACGGACGGCGTGGACCAGCATGTCGTTGAAGTCCATGTATCCGCGTGTGTCCTTCCAGTGCTCGTAGGTGGCCTGGAAGTGCTGCGCCGTGGCGAGGTCGTAGTTCCGATGGGAGCCGGCCATCGCTTCGATGCCATCCCACAGGTCGATCTTCTTGGCGATGGAGAAGTTCACCA
>JBGASS010000041.1:0-11549 GCA_044229555.1 Holophagaceae bacterium | reverse complement strand
ACCTGGTTCCGAAAGCCTAGGAGAGCCCCTGATGACGACGACCACGCAGAGCCACTGGATCACCGACATCATCGACCCCGAGCAGCGCTCCTGGGAGGAGTTCTACCGGAACCGCTGGCAGCACGACAAGGTGGTGCGCAGCACCCACGGCGTGAACTGCACGGGCAGCTGCTCCTGGAACATCTACGTGAAGGAAGGCATCGTCACCTGGGAGTTCCAGGCCGTCGACTACCCGGAGCTGGAGAAGGACATCCCGCCCTACGAGCCCCGGGGCTGCCAGCGCGGCATCTCCTTCTCCTGGTACCTCTACAGCCCCATCCGGGTGAAGTACCCCTACATGCGCGGCGCCCTCATGGACCTCTGGGACGAGGCCAAGGGCAAATACGGCGATCCGGTGGAAGCCTGGGCCTCCATCCAGGCCGACCCCGAGGCGCGCCGGCGCTACCAGCGCGCCCGGGGCAAGGGCGGCTTCCGCCGCACCTCCTGGGCCAAGGCCATGGAGCTCATCGCCGCCTCCAACATCCACACCGTCAAGACCCACGGCCCGGACCGCGTGGTGGGCTTCAGCCCCATCCCCGCCATGTCCATGCTCAGTTACGCCGCCGGCTCCCGCTACCTGCAGCTCCTGGGGGGCGTGAATCTCAGCTTCTACGACTGGTACTGCGACCTGCCCCCCAGCTCCCCGGAGATGTGGGGCGAGCAGACCGACGTGAACGAGAGCGCCGACTGGTACAACGCCAAGTTCCTGGCGGTCATGGGCTCCAACCTCAACATGACCCGCACGCCGGACTGCCACTTCGCCGCCGAGTCGCGCCACAACGGCACCAAGATGGTGGTCTTCAGCCCCGACTTCAACCAGGTGGCCAAGTACGCCGACGAGTGGATGGCCCTGCACCAGGGCCAGGACGGCGCCTTCTGGATGGCCGTCAACCACGTGATCCTCAGCGAAGCCCACCACCGGGACCAGGAGCCCTACTTCCTCGACTACACGAAGAAGTACACCGACTCGCCCTTCCTGGTGGAGCTGCTGCCGGTCGAAGGCGGCTACCGCCCGGGCCAGATGCTGCGCGCCGGCCGCCTCGCCCGCTACAAGGACGTCGAGAACGGCGAATGGAAGTTCCTCATGTGGGACGAAGTGGAGGCCCGCCCGAAGATGCCGAAGGGCGCCATGGGCGACCGCTGGGGCGAGAAGCAGGGCATGTGGAACCTGCTGCTCCAGGACGGCAAGGACGACAGCGCTATCAACCCGGCCCTCACGCTGCTCGGCCAGGAGCCCGTGCAGGTGCAGGTGGACGATTTCGCCGCGGACCGCACCGCCTTCCGCGGCGTGCCCACCCGGAGAATCGCCCTCGCCGACGGGAGCGAGGTCCTGGTGGCCACCATCTACGACCTGCTCATGGCCCAGTACGGCGTGGCCCGGGACCTGCCGGGCGAGTACCCCGCCAGCTTCGATGACGCCAGCGCGCCCTACACGCCGGCCTGGCAGGAGAAGCACACGGGCCTGTCCCGCAAGGACTGCCTGCGCTTCGCCCGGGAATGGGCCCGCACCGCCAAGCACACCCAAGGCAAGTGCATGGTCATCATCGGCGCCGGCATCAACCATTGGTACCACAACAACCTGATCTACCGCGCCGCCCAGCACGCCCTCGCCTTCTGCGGCTGCGTGGGCCGCAACGGCGGGGGCCTCGCCCACTACGTCGGCCAGGAGAAGCTGGCCATGGTGGGCAGCTGGACCGCCATCGCCATGGCCAAGGACTGGAGCCCCACCAGCCGCCTCATGAACGGGCCCTCCTTCCACTACGTGAACAGCGACCAGTGGCGCTACGAGCGGGAGTTCAGCGAGTACCACCCCACGCCGGACGGCAGCGCCCTCACCAAGGGCCACGCCATGAACATGCAGACCCTGGCCGTGCGCTGCGGCTGGCTGCCCTGCTATCCCCAGTTCAACAAGAGCTCCATCGACATGGTCACGGAAGCGAAGGCCTCGGGCGCCAAGGACGAGGCGGGGGTGGTGGCCTGGACCGTGGACCAGCTCAAGACCCGCAAGACCCAGTTCTCCATGGAGGATCCCGACGCCCCCGAGAACTGGCCGCGGGTGTGGTTCATCTGGCGCGGCAACGCCATCGGCACCTCCGCCAAGGGCCACGAATTCTTCATGAAGCACTACCTGGGCACCCACAGCAACGCCATCGCCGAGGAAGTGGCTGAGGGAACCCTGAAGGACGTCGTCTGGCACGCCACGGCGCCGGAAGGGAAGATGGACCTGGTGGTGGACCTGAATTTCCGCATGGACACCAGCGCCCTCTACAGCGACATCGTGCTGCCCACGGCCTCCTGGTACGAGAAGTGCGACCTCAACACCACGGACATGCACGGCTTCATCAATCCCCTGTCCGCGGCCATCCCCCCGGTCTGGGAGTCCAAGAGCGACTGGGAGATCTTCAAGCTCGTGGCCGCGAAGGTGAGCGAGCTCTCGAAGCAGCATCTCCCGGATCCCGTCGAGGACCTCGTCGCCCTGCCCCTCAGTCACGACAGCGCCGGGGAGATCGCCCAGCCCACCATCCAGGACTGGATGGCCGGCGAGTGCGAGGCCATTCCCGGCAAGACCATGCCGGCCCTCAAAGTCGTGACGCGGGAGTACACCAAGATCTTCGACCGCTTCTGCGCCTTCGGCCCCAAGGCCAAGGACGGCCTGGGCGCCCACGGCGTCAAGTACCCCGTCGCCGACCTCTACGACAAGTACGCCAAGGAGAACCCGAACGAAACGGTGGACGGCTTCCTCTGCCCCAGCCTGCGGGAGGACGTGGACGCCGCCAACGTGCTGCTCCACTTCGCGCCGGAAGCCAACGGCGAGCTGGCCTACCGGGCCTACGAGTACATGGAGCAGCGCACCGGCGTGCCGCTGAAGGACCTGGGCGAGAAGAGCCGCGGCATCACCCGCACCTACAAGGACCTGCTGGCCCAGCCCCGCCGCGTCATCAACAGTCCCATCTGGTCCGGCATCGTGGACGAGAAGCGGCCCTACTCGCCCTTCACCTACAACGTGGAGCGCATGGTGCCCTGGCGGACGCTCACGGGCCGCCAGCACCTCTACCTGGACCACGAGGGCTACATCGCCTTCGGCGAGCACCTGCCCACCTACAAGCCCACGCCCCCGCCCCAGGTCATCGGCGACCTCCGCGTCAGCAAGCGCGAGGGGCCGACGCTGGAGCTGAACCTCCTGACGCCCCACGGGAAGTGGCACATCCACTCCACTTACGGGGACACGGAGCGCATGCTCACGCTCTCCCGGGGCTGCGAGCCCCTGTGGCTCAGCGAGGAGGACGCCCGTTCCTTGGGCATCGCGGACAACGAGTGGGTGGAGGTGCACAACGACAACGGCGCCGTGGTGACACGCGCGAATGTCTCCGCCAGGATTCCGAAGGGGGCGTGCATCATCTACCACGCCACCGAGCGGACCTACTCGGTGCCCAAGTCCGAGACCCGGGGCTACCGCCGGGCGGGCATGAACAACAGCCTCACGCGGGTGCGCCTCAAGCCCAACCTCATGGTGGGCGGCTACGGGCAGTTCACCTACCACTTCAACTACTGGGGCCCCACGGGCGTGAACCGCGAAACCACGGTCTACGTCAAGAAGCTCGGCCAGCTGGTCTGGTAAGGGAGACGCCATGGACATCCGCTCTCAGATCTCGATGGTGTTCCACCTGGACAAGTGCATCGGGTGCCACACCTGCTCCATCGCCTGCAAGAACGTGTGGACGGACCGCAAGGGCGCCGACTACATGTGGTGGAACAACGTGGAGACCAAGCCCGGCACGGGCTTCCCCACCAAGTGGGAGGACCAGGAGGCCTACCGCGGCGGCTGGGAAGTCGAGGACGGCCAGCTGCGGCTGAAATCCAGCGGCAAGGGCAACTTCCTCAAGCGCATCTTCTACCAGCCGAACATGCCCACCCTCGAGGAGTACTACGAGCCCTGGACCTATGATTACGAAAACCTGTTCAACGCTCCCGAGGGTGATGATCAGCCCACGGCCCGTCCGGTCTCCAAGATCACCGGCGAGTACATGGAGGTCGAATCCGGCCCCAACTGGGACGACGACCTCGGCGGCTCGCCCCTCTACGCCCGCAACGATCCGAACCTCAAGGCCCTGACCGAGGAGCAGCAGCTCCAGCTCCTCTCCATCGAGCAGCTGGTGATGTTCTACCTGCCGCGCATCTGCAACCACTGCCTCAATCCCGCCTGCGTGGCGAGCTGCCCGTCGGGGGCCCTCTACAAGCGCGGCGAGGACGGCATCGTGCTCGTCAATCAGGAAGTCTGCCGGGGCTGGCGCTTCTGCGTGTCGGCCTGCCCCTACAAGAAGGTCTTCTACAACTGGAACACCGGGAAGAGCGAGAAGTGCCTGCTCTGCTACCCGCGGGTGGAGACCGGCCAGGCGCCGGCCTGCTTCCACAGCTGCGTGGGCCGCATCCGCTACATGGGGGTCATCCTCTACGATGCCGACAAGATCGCCGAGGCGGGCCTGCGGCCCGACGCCGAACTCGTGGACGCCCACCGGGAGATGCTCCTGGATCCCCACGATCCGGCGGTCATCGAAGCCGCCCACCGCGCCGGCATCAGCGACGCGGTCGTCAAGTCGGCCCAGCAGAGCCCGGTCTACAAGTTCGTGAAGGAGTGGGGCCTCGCCCTGGCGCCCCATCCCGAATACCGCACCTTCCCCATGCTCTTCTACGTCCCCGCCCTGGCGCCGGTCACCGCCACCCAGGAGGACGGGCTGCTGTCCAACGACGTGGAGAACCTCTTCGGGGCCATCGACGACGCCCGCACGCCCATGGCCTACCTCGCGTCGCTGTTCGCCGCCGGCCAGGAGGGCCCCGTGCGCTACGCCATGAAGAAGCAGATGGCCGTGCGCCTGTGGCGCCGCGCCCTCACCGTGGGCGACATCGAGGTGGACGTGGCCAAGCGCGCCCTGCGGGAGGCCAATTGCAGCCCCGAGGAGGCCGAGGAGATCTACAAGATGACGTCGCTGCCCACCTTCGAGGACCGCTTCGTCATCCCTCCCAGCCACCGGGAGCAGGCCATCGAGGTGCTCAAGAACCCCCTCGAGAACAAGGGCCTCGCCGGCATCGGCTTCCGCGAAGCCCCGGAAAGGGGGTTCTGATGTTCCTGAACTTCGGCTTCATCGGCAGGATCGCACCCCTGCTGGAGTACCCGGGACCGGACACGAAGGCCCAGGCCATCGCCCTGGCGGAGTCCATGAAGTGGTACGCGGAGATCTGGGAGGACCTCCTGGAGGCCTTCGCCCTCCACGTCCAGCTCACCCCCGCCGCGGAACTGGAGGAGACCTACACCAAGGCCTTCGACATGAACCCCAGCTCCAGCCTGGACCTCGGCTGGCACCTCTTCGGCGAGACCTACAAGCGCGGCTCCTTCATGGCCAACCTGCGCCAGAGCCTGCGGGAGCACGGCATCCCGGAAGGCACCGAGCTGCCGGACCACCTGCCCACGGTGCTGCGCCTCCTGCCGGCCCTGCCGGTGGAGGACGCCCGGGACCTCACCCGGGACTGCATCCTGCCGGCCCTGGAGAAGCTGCGGCCCAAGCTGGAAGGTGCGGACCCCTACAACCACCTCCTCGAGTCCCTGGAACTGATGCTCCGCACCCTCGTGCCGGCGCCGGAGGCCGCGCAGGCCGAGGGCCACGACTGCACCTGCGGGCACGGGGAAGGGCACCCGCATCCCCACGAGCACGACCACTCCCATGGGCACGACCACGGCTTCCGCGGCCCGGAGGTAAGGCATGGCTAACAGCTTCCTCAACACCTTCCTCTTCGTGGGGCTGCCCTACATGGCCCTGGCCATCGCCATCGGGGTGGGCGTCCTGCGCTTCACCTCCCGGCCCTTCAGCTACTCGAGCCTGAGCAGCCAGTTCCTGGAGAACAACCAGCTCTTCTGGGGCTCCAACCTCTTCCACTGGGGCCTGGGCTGGGTCCTGGGCGGGCACGTGGTGGGCTTCCTGATCCCGAAGTCCGTGCTGTGGTGGAACTCCCATCCCCTGCGCCTCTTCGTGCTCGAATCCACGGCCCTCGTCGGCGCGCTGCTGGCCCTCTTCGGCGTCTCGGCCCTCATGGTCCGCCGCTTCACCAACAAGAAGGTCGTGGCGGTCACCACCCCCATGGACCGGATCCTCCTGGCCCTCCTTCTGGTCCAGATCCTCACCGGCATCGATACGGCCCTGCGCTACCGCTGGGGCAGCTCCTGGTACGCCAGCGCCGCGGTGCCCTACCTGCGGAGCATCCTGCTCTTCGCGCCGCGACCCGAGTTCATCGTCTCCCTGCCCTGGGGCCCCAAGCTCCACATGGTCTCGGGCTTCCTGGTGATCCTCGCCATCCCCTTCACCCGGCTGGTGCACTTCCTGGTGGTCCCCCTCTGGTACCTCTGGCGCAAGCCCCAGCTGGTGATCTGGAACCGCCGCACGGGCGCGCGGAGCTGACATGCAGCTCCGCACCACCCTCCTCGCCTCCGTGGTGGGCGCCGCCCTGGCGGCCTTCGTGGCCTTCTCCACGGCCGAGCTCCGCCTGCCCGGGGACCACTCCGGCTACCAGCCCGCCCAGCCCATCGCCTACTCCCACCGGGTCCACGCCGGGGAGAACCGCATGGACTGCCAGTTCTGCCATACCGCCGCCGAGAAGGGCCGCCACGCGGGCATCCCGCCCCTCAGCACCTGCATGAAGTGCCACGAGAAGATCGTGAACAAGCCCGGCGGCAAGGAGCCCAGCCCCGAGATCGCCAAGCTGGCCCAGGCCTTCAAGGACGGCACGCCCGTCCAGTGGCAGCGCATCCACCGCCTGCCGGCCTTCACCTACTTCGACCACAGCCGCCACGTGAATGCCGGCGTGGCCTGCCAGAACTGCCACGGCGACGTCCAGACCATGGACGCCGTGGCCCAGGCCAAGGCCCTGACCATGGGCGAATGCCTCACCTGCCACCGCGAAACGAACCTGAAACTCGTCCAGTCCGGGAAGCCCGCCACGGCCCCCACGGACTGCTCGGCGTGCCACCACTGAGGAGCCCCGATGCGCATCTGGAAAAGCCTCGGCCACAAGCGGCGCGACGTCCTTGCCACCAAGGCCGAATTCGACGAGGAGCTGCCCGCCGGCGAAGCCGTCCGCCAGCTTTCGAGGCGCGACTTCTTCCGCTGGAGCGGCGTGGGCTTCGCGGTGGGCCTGGCCTCGGGCTGTGATTCCAAGAAGGCCCACAAGGCCCTGGCCCTCGTGCAGGGCCGGGAGGGCTTCACCCCGGGCACGGACCTCTGGTACGCCACCACCTGCGCCGGCTGCGCCGCGGGCTGCGGCGCCCTGGCCAAGAGCCGGGACGGGCGGGTCATCAAGCTGGAAGGCAACCCGGAGCATCCCGTGGGCCGCGGAGCCCTGTGCGCGGTCGGCCAGGCCCAACTGCGGGACCTCTATGACGGTGAGCGCCTGAAGGCCCCGCGAATCGGCGGCCGGGAGGCGGACTGGTCCGCCCTCGACGCGGACCTCGCGGCCCGCTTCAAGGCCGCGAAGTCCCTGCGGGTGCTGTCCTCCACGATCACCAGCCCGACCCTGCGCAAGGCGGTGGATGCCTTCCTGAAGAGCGTCCCCGGCGCCAGCCTCGTGCAGGTCGACGCCCTCAGCGCCTCCGCCCTGGCCGCCGCCTACCAGCGGACCCACGGCGTCCGCCTCGTGCCGGACTACCGTTTCGAGAAGGCGGACTTCGTCCTCGGCGTGGAGGCCGACTTCCTCGGCACCTGGATCAACCCCGCGGGCTTTGGCCGCGCCTATGCCAGCCGCCGGACGCCGGACCAGAAGACCATGTCCCGCCACGTGCAGGTGGAATCGGGGATGAGCCTCACCGGCTCCAACGCCGACACCCGCATCCGGGTGGCGCCCTCCGAGGCCGCGGCCTTCCTGGAGCACCTGGCCGCCGCGGTGGAGCACGGCTCCCCCCTGCGCCCCCTGGAACCCAAGCTCGCCGCCAAGGTGGCGGGCCTCGCCGCCGAGCTCCGCGAACATGCGGGCCGCAGCCTCGTGGTCTGCGGGCTCAACGACCTGCACGCCCAGGTCTTCGCCGCGCGGATCAATCACGCCCTCGGCAACGAAGGGGCCACGGTGGAGCTGGCGCGCCCCAGCCTGCAGCGCCAGGGGGACGACGCCGCCCTCGCCGCGCTGATGCAGGATCTGGCGGCGGGCCGCGTGGACGCCCTGGTGGTGCTGGACGCCAATCCTGCCTTCGAAGTGGCGGGCTTCGCCGCCGCGGTCGCCAAGGTCCCCCTGCGGGTGGGCCTGGGCCGCCACGACGACGAGACCGCGGCCCTGTGCACCCACCTCGCCCCGGATCACCACCCGCTGGAGACCTGGCGGGACAGCCAGGCCGTCGCCGGAATCTGGAGCCTCCACCAGCCCCTCCTGGAACCCCTCTTCGGCACCCGTGACGCGGCGGAGTCTTTCGCCGCCTGGAGCGGCGCGCCCCTGTCCGCTCAGGAGCATGTGAAGTCGATGTGGCGTGCGGAGGTCTTCCCGAAGGTGGGCGGCCTCGACTTCGATGCCTTCTGGCACGACGCCGTCCAACGCGGCTTCGCCGACGTGGGAACGAAGGCGGCGGCCCCCGCCTACAAGGAGGACCGGACCAGGACCCAGGCGGAATGGTCCGCCCGCCCCGCCCCCAAGGCCGCGGCGCACGAGCTGCTCCTCTACGCCAAGGCCGGCAACCTGGACGGCCGCCATGCCCACAATCCCTGGCTGCAGGAGCTGCCGGACCCCATCACCAAGATCACCTGGGACAACTACGCCCAGCTCAGCCCCGGCGCCGCCGAGGCCTTGAAGCTCAAGCAGGGGGACGTGGTGCGCTTGCGGGCTCCGGGCCTGCCGGACCTGGTGCTGCCCGTCGCCATCCAGCCCGGCCTCCACGGCCGCTCCGTGGCGGTGGCTCTGGGCTACGGGCGGACCCGGGCCGGGAAGCACGGCACCCAGGTCGGCCAGGACGCCTTCCCCTGGATCCTCGGCGGCGAGACGCGCGGCTACCAGGGCCTCGCGGTGGAAATCAGCCCCACGCCCCAGCACATGGAACTCGCCTGCACCCAGGACCACCACTTGATGGAGGGCCGGGAGCCCGTGCGGGAGATGGCCTTCGCCGCCTATGCCAAGGATCCCGCCTCCGCGCGGCCCCACGAGCCCCACGGCGGCATGGGCAGCCTCTACAAACCCCACCCCAAGGGCAAGCACCAGTGGGCCATGGTCATCGACCTGTCCAAGTGCAGCGGCTGCTCCGCCTGCGTCATCAGCTGCCAGGCGGAGAACAACCTGCCGGTGGTGGGCAAGGACGAAGTGCGCCGCAAGCGGGAGATGCACTGGATGCGCCTGGACCGCTACTACACGGGCTCGGAAGAAGAACCAGGGGTCGTCCACCAGCCCATGCTGTGCCAGCAGTGCGGCAACGCCCCCTGCGAGAACGTCTGCCCGGTCATCGCCACCGTCCACAGCGAAGAGGGGCTGAACCAGCAGGTCTACAACCGCTGCGTGGGCACCCGGTACTGCGCCAACAACTGCCCCTACAAGGTCCGGCGCTTCAACTGGTTCGAGTACGACCGCAGCGACCCGGTGGAGAACCTGGCCCTCAACCCCGACGTCACCGTGCGTTCCCGGGGCGTGATGGAGAAATGCTCCTTCTGCATCCAGCGCATCCAGCGCGCCAAGGCCGACGCCAAGAACGAGGGCCGCGAGGTGAAGGACGGCGAATTCCAGACCGCCTGCCAGCAGAGCTGCCCGGGCATGGCCATCCTCTTCGGCGACCTGCAGGATCCTTCTTCGGAGATCAGCCAGGCCATGAAGGACCCCAAGCGCTACCTGGTGCTCGGAGAGCTGGGGGTGCTGCCGGCGGTGAGCTACCTGACCAAGATCCGGAATGCTGAAGTTCCCAACGAAGGCGCCGTCCACGGAGGCCACCATGCATGACGCCACCGCCGCGGCCCATCCCCACGACCGGGGCCACGGTCCCCACGGCACCGATGCCGCCCTCATCAAGGGCGACAAGACCTACGGCCAGGTCACGGAGGAGATCTTCTCCCCCATCGAGCGCCTGCCCAACAAGGCCTGGTTCGCCGCCGTCCTGGTCACCGGCGCCATGCTGGCCCTGGGCGCCTGGGCCGTGACCCAGACCCTGATGAAGGGCATCGGCACCTGGGGCCTCAACAAGACCGTGGGCTGGGCCTTCGACATCACCAACTTCGTGTTCTGGGTGGGCATCGGCCACGCCGGCACGCTGATCTCGGCCATCCTCTACCTCTTCCGCCAGCACTGGCGCACCTCCATCAACCGCGCCGCAGAGGCCATGACCATCTTCGCGGTGATGTGCGCGGGCCTCTTCCCCATCATCCACATGGGCCGCCCCTGGGTGGCCCACTGGGCCCTGCCCCTTCCGAACCTGCGCGGCCCCCTCTGGGTGAACTTCCGCAGTCCCCTGCTGTGGGACGTCTTCGCCATCTCGACCTACTTCATCATCTCGGCGGTCTTCTGGTACATCGGCCTCCTGCCGGACCTGGCCACCGCCCGGGACCGCGCGGAGCATCCGGTGCGCCGGCGCCTCCTCAGCCTCCTCAGCCTGGGCTGGAACGGCGCCAACCGCACCTGGAAGCACTACGAGTCCGTCTACGGCCTGCTGGCGGGCCTCGCCACGCCCCTGGTGGTCTCGGTGCACACCATCGTGTCCATGGACTTCGCCACTTCGGTGATCCCGGGCTGGCACGCGACGCTGTTCCCGCCCTACTTCGTGGTGGGCGCGGTGTTCAGCGGCTTCGCCATGGTGCTCACCCTCATGATCGTGGCCCGCAAGCTCATGAACTACGAGGAGTACATCACCGCGAGCCACCTGGACGCCATGTGCAAGGTGGTGCTCACCACGGGCTCCATCGTGGCGCTGGCCTACGCCACGGAATTCTTCGTGGCCTGGTACAGCGGCAACCCCTACGAGCGCTACGTCTTCCTGAACCGGGCCCTGGGGCCCTACAAGTGGGCCTTCTGGACCATGGTGAGCTGCAACGTCATCACGCCCCAGTTCTTCTGGTTCGAACGCTTCCGCCGCACGCCCTGGATCATCTTCATCCTCTGCATCTTCGTGAACATCGGCATGTGGTTCGAGCGCTTCGTCATCATCGTCACGAGCCTGCACCGCGACTACCTGCCCTCCAGCTGGGCCATGTACAAGCCCACCTTCATCGAGTTCGCGACCCTGATCGGAAGCTTCGGGCTCTTCCTGACGCTGTTCCTCATCTTCTGCCGCGTGCTGCCCATGATCGCGGCCAGCGAAGTGAAAGGAGTGCTGAAGCATGGCCAGGAACAGTAAGTCCATGTTCGCCGCCCTCCGGGACCGCTTCCGCAGCGGCGCCGGCCGCCGGCGGGCCGCCCTTCCCGCCCACCCCGAGCTGCTGCGCTCGGACTTCGCGGATCCCGAGGAGCTGCTGGCGGCGGTGGCGGCGCTGCGCGCCCGGGACGTCAACGTGCTGGAGACCTACACCCCC
>JBGASS010000040.1:0-15971 GCA_044229555.1 Holophagaceae bacterium | reverse complement strand
CCACCACGCCGCCGCCCAGCACCACCACGTGGGCGGGCAGCACGCCGGGGACGCCCCCCAGCAGCATGCCGCGGCCGCCGTTGGTCTTCTGCAGGTACTGGGCGCCGATCTGCACCGCCATGCGCCCGGCCACCTCGCTCATGGGGGTCAGCAGGGGCAGCTTGCCGCTCGCGTCGGTGATGGTCTCGTAGGCGATGGTGGTGGCGCCGGACTTGAGCAGCCCCGCGGTCTGCTCCGGGTCCGGGGCGAGGTGCAGGTAGGTGAAGAGGATCTGGCCCGGCCGCAGCATGGCGATCTCGCCCTTCTGGGGCTCCTTCACCTTGATGACCATCTCGGCGCCGTCGAAGACCTCCTTGGCGGAGGCCAGCAGCTTCGCGCCCGCGGCGGCGTACTCAGCGTCGGTGAAGCCGCTGCCGAGGCCCGCGCCGGCCTCCACGATGACCGCGTGGCCGGCCCCGGTGAGCGCCTTGGCGCCGGCGGGGGTCAGTCCGACCCGGTTCTCGTTGTTCTTGATCTCTTTGGGGCAGCCGACGATCACGGAGAGCTCCTATGGCGAACAGCCCAGGTTACCCCAGGTCAGCACGATCCCCCCGTGCCAAGGATCACGGGCAGCCTGGGCGGGGGGATCCCGGACACGGACCTTTGTGGCTTCGACCCTTCGGCCGGGGCCGCTAGACTGGATTTTCGTGCCGATGGAGGCCCCGTGCTCAATTTCGCCCTGACCCCCGAACTGCAGGCCCTGAAGGACCAGGCCCACGACTTCGCCCTCAACGTGATCCGCCCCGTCGCCAGGCAGTACGACGACTCGGGGGAGTGGGCGACGCCGGTCTACAACAAGGCCTGGGAACTGGGCTACCTGCAGTCCCTGGTGCCGAAGTTCTGCGGCGGCCCCGGCAAGAACCAGGTCGAGGAGGCCCTCATCTGCGAGGAGATGGCCTGGGGCTGCGGCGGCCTCTACACCTCCATCATGGCCAACGGCCTCGCCATCACCCCCATCCTCATCGCCGGCAGCGACGAGCAGAAGAAGAAGTGGCTGGGCAAGCTGGTCGAGGCCCCCATCTTCGCCGCCTTCTCCCTGAGCGAGCCCAACGCCGGCAGCGACGCCGGCGCCATGACCTGCCGCGCGGAGCTGAAGGGGGACAAGTACATCATCAACGGGACGAAGTGCTATTGCACGAACGGCGGCTACGCGGACTTCTACACCCTCTTCGCCTCCACCAATCCGGACAAGGGCGCCCGCGGGACCAGCTGCATCATCGTGCCCCGGGATACGCCGGGCCTGCGCATCGGCAAGGCCATGGACAAGATGGGCCAGCGCGCCTCGAACCAGGTGGAGGTCCACTACGAGAACGCCGAGGTGCCCGCCGAGAACATCCTGGGCAAGGAGGGCATGGGCTTCATCATCGCCATGAAGACCCTGGACCAGACCCGGGCCGCGGTGGCCGCAGGTGGCGTCGGCGTGGCACGGGCCGCCTACGAGATCGCCCTGGACTACGCCAAGACCCGCATCCAGTTCGGCCAGCCCATCTTCGCCAACCAGGCCATCAGCTTCATGCTGGCGGACATGGCCAAGAAGATCGAGGCCAGCCGCCTCCTCACCTGGCAGGCCGCGTGGATGACCGACAACAACCTCAAGAACTCCAAGCAGAGCGCCATCGCCAAGACCTTCGCCACCGACACCGCCATGGAGGTCAGCACCGACGCCGTGCAGATCCTCGGCGGCAACGGCTACAGCCGCGACTACCTCGTGGAGAAGTGCATGCGCGACGCCAAGCTCCTGCAGATCTACGAGGGCACCAACCAGATCCAGCGCCTCGTCATCGCGAAAGAAATCCAGCAGGGGAACTGACCGGAGGGGAACGAACCGGATCCAGCGCCAGGTGCTCCCCCAGGGGATCCGACTGGGCGCGGGGGCGGAATGGCCCGCGGAAAACCTCAAATTTCGCTTGGCATCCGCCCCCCGGTCATGGCTCCATGGACGCACCCCAACCACCCCGGTGGCATTTGAAAAGTTCCCGCGCCCGACGCCTGGCTCGCGCGTGAACTCGCTCGTCTCCAGGCTTTTTTCTCGCAGGTAGCACCATGGCAGAAGGCATCGTGAAGTGGTTCAACGCCGAAAAGGGCTTCGGCTTCATCACCCCTGACGGTGGAGGCGCCGACCTCTTCGTCCACTTTTCCGCGATCCAGGACAAGGGTTTCCGCACCCTGGCGGAGAACCAGCGCGTCAGCTTCGACGTCGCCCAGGGCCAGAAGGGCCTCCAGGCCACCAACGTCGTCAAGCTCTGAACCTTCGTTTCGGAACATCCAGAGCGGTCCTCCGGGACCGCTTTCTTTTTCTGGCCTTTCCTTTTGAACCGTGGCGAAATATCCCCGGACTCCATCCAAGGGATGGCCGTCTCATGGCTTCTGCGCCCAACGCCCGGGGGGCGCGCAGGCACAACCCGCTCCGGGCATTTTTTTCGCAGGTAGCACCATGGCAGAAGGCATCGTGAAGTGGTTCAACGCTGAAAAGGGCTTCGGGTTCATCACCCCGGACGGCGGCGGCGCGGACCTCTTCGTCCACTTTTCCGCGATCCAGGACAAGGGTTTCCGCACCCTGGCCGAGAACCAGCGCGTCAGCTTCGACGTCGCCCAGGGCCAGAAGGGCCTCCAGGCCACCAACGTCGTCAAGGCCTGACCGGTCCGGCTCTTCCGGCATGGACGCGGTCCTTCGGGGCCGCGTTTTCGTCTGCGGCCATAATGGACCGTGATGAATCGCCGCATCCTGCTCGCCAGCCTCGCTGTCCCGGTCCTGCTCGGCCTGGGCGCGTTCCTGAACGCGACGGAGGGCAAGGCGGGCTGGTATGCCCTGGGGACCGCGACCTGCATCGGCTGGGGGCTGTTCTGGGCCTTCCGGCGCCGCGTCCTGGGGCCGAGGCGACTGGCGAAGGCCGAAGCCGCCTGGGCGGATGACGCGGAGGCCGCCCGGATCCTGGAACTCACGGCCCCCGTCCGGGCCGTCGCCGGCGAGGTCGGGCATCGCCTCCACCTCCTGCGGGGCCGCGCCTACCTGGCCCAGGGGTTCCGGAACCAGGCCTGGGCCGAATTCCTGGAGGCGGATCTGGCGAGGATGCCCTTCCCGCTCCGGGCATTTTTTTCGCAGGTAGCACCATGGCAGAAGGCATCGTGAAGTGGTTCAACGCTGAAAAGGGCTTCGGGTTCATCACCCCGGACGGCGAGCCCCTGCCTGCGCCATCTGCTGGGAATCCTGCTGCTGCGCCGCGCGGACGAACCCTCCCCGCCCGGGAGGCCTGGGAGCATTTCGAGACCGCCCTGCCCCCGGCCCACGCGGATTCCGCTCCTGCTGGAGGACTTGTCTGCTGGCCGCGTCCGGGCGGTAGTCCCCTGGACGGGCTGGCGGACCGGGCCCTGGCTCTCCTGCTGAACCGCCACGGAGACCTCCGCCTCACCTGGGACCGAGGCGCCGCGGCCCGCCACCTGCCCAGCGGGGCCGTTTCCCGGAGGCCCTGGCCTCGCCACCCTCACGCCCGCGGCCTTCCGCTGCGACGAATGGGTGTGGGTCGCCGAGGCCGCGGCCCTGGAGGGTGCAGGGCGACCTGGAGGGGTCCCGCCAGGCCTGCGCCGCCGGCCCATGGCCCACCCGACGCCACTGCCTCCTGGATGGAATCCTTCCAGACAAGCTCGAGCTGCACCGTACGGACGAGGCCGCCCGCAGCCTCGCGGAGGCCACAAGCGCCGCCAAGGGACCTGCCGGACCTCCGCTGGAGTGGCTGCGCCGGGAGGCCGAATTCGCCTTCTGGGTCGAGGAGGATCCTGAGCGGGCGCTGCGGTCCCTGGCCCAGGTCCCCGCCGAGCACCAGGGCGGGCAGGTGCCGCCCCTGCGGCTCCAGCTTCCTCTCCGCCACGGGCCAGGCATGAGCAGGCCTCGCCGCCCTGAAGCCTCCTCATCGCCGAGGCGCTCCCATGAGCTGGGCCTGCGGCTCCCTGGAAGCTCGAATTTTCCGGCTACCGGGCTCGCAGCCTCCCTCAGTTTCCCACCTGGATGCCCGCCCCTGACGGCTCATCAGCGGCCGGAGTTCTGGCACCTCCGGGGCCTCTCCAACGCCCAGCTCGGCGATCCCCTCCCCGCGCGGATGGATCTGGAACGGGCCGCCCGCATGGCGCCGGAACGGCTCCGCTTCGTGCTGGACGCGGGCCACGCCTGCGCCGAGCTCGGCGAGTGGGAGCGGTCGGAGGAGCACTGGCGGCAGGCCCTCCGCCTCGACCCGGCCTGCGAGGAGGCGCTGGTGCAGCTGGCCGACAGCCGGCTCGCCCTCCACGATTCCGAGGGCGCCCGGCGCATGCTGCGGGAATGCCTCCTGGCCCATCCCGAAAGCCGGGACGCTCAGGAGCGGCTGGCGGACCTGGAAGCGAACTGACCGGTCAGCCGTTGGATTGACGGATGGCCGCCAGCTTGGTGTCGAAGCGGTCGCGTTCCCGCGGGGTCGCCCATTTGCGGGCCAGTTCGAGGCTCTTCTCGGCGTCCCGGCCCCTTCCCAGGGAGATCCGGATGCTCGCCTCGATCACGTAGAGATCCGGGTCATAGGGCTGCAGCTTGATGGCGGCCTTGATGTACGTCTGCGCCTCCTCGAACCTGCCCTCCGCGAAGGCCTCCTCCGCCAGGAAGGCCTGGAAGTAGGGATCGCGGCGGCGGAGTTCCAGGCCGAGGCGGCGGTAGTTCAGCGCCTCCTCCCAGCGGCCCTCCGTCCGCAGCAGGTTCTCCATGTTTCCGATCGCCGCGCCATCCGCGCGGTCGAGCACCAGGGCCTTCCGGTAGCAGGTTTCCGCTTCCCGGCGATTCCCCTGCATCGTCCGCAGAACCCCCAGGGTGTTCCAGCCGATGCCGCACAGGGGATCGAAGGCCAGGGCCTTGGAGGCGAAGGCTTCGGCCTGGCCCATGTCGCCGGCTTCCATGCGTTCCACCGCGCGGTTGGCGGCCCAGAGCGCCCGCACCCGCTCTTCGGTGAGGAAGGTGACCACGTACCGGGACTCGCGCTTCTGCAGCTTGGGGAGGAAATCGGCCACCAGGTCCTCCATGGGGGGGATCAGGGCCATGGCGACGACGTGGCGCTCGAACCGGACCAGGCCCCCGTTGCGGTGCCAGCGGCTGGTGTTCACGGGCTCGGCGTAGTGCACGTCGATGCCGATGGACCGGCTGGCGGCGACGAAGAGGCTGGTCAGCCCGAGGCAGTTGGCCTTCCGGTCCTGCCATACCTCCTTGATGCTGCGGCTCTTGGCGTTGTCATATACGATGCCGAGGCCTCCATCCTCCGGGGAGCGGAACATCGCGGTCAGGAGCGCCTGGAGCTTCTGGGGACTGCTGGAAAAGGGGTGGGAGGCCCGGCGGGCGAACGCGGCGAGTTCCACGGGCGGAACGAGCGGATCTTCGATGGGTGCGTCGGCAGCCTGGGGCGGCGGAGCCTGCGTGGCAGGAGTCTGGGTGGCAGGAGTCTGCGCCCACCCTGGCCGGAAGGGCGCGAAAGCGATCAGCGCGGCCAGGATCAGGGGGCGAGGCATGGGGTGCTCCAGAGCCGCCCGTGCAGGGCGCGGCGGGCCAAACATAGCCTCATTCGGGGGAGGGCGCCAAAAAGAGTGGGGTGAAGCGTGCCGCCCGGGGGTGGAAGGGGCTGCCCTCCCCCGGGAGGGGTCCCGTGCCATCCTCGTTCCATGTCCAAGCGCCCCACCGCCATCGTCTGCGCCTACTCGCCGGTGGGGCGGGAAGCCCTCCACGGGCTGCTGGAGGCTGGGATCGACGTGCTGGGGCTCTACACCTATCCCCAGGGCCCGGACGAGGACTGGTTCTCCCCACCGGCGAGGCTGGCGGAGCAGACCGGCATCCCGGTGCACGTCGCCCCGGACTTCAACGGCGACACCGTGTTCCGGGAGATCGATGCCCTCGGGCCTGATTTCCTGTTCAGCTTCTACTTCCGGGAGATGATCCAGGCCCGCTTCCTGGAGATCCCGAGCCTGGGCGCCTACAACCTCCACGGTTCCCTCCTGCCGGCCTACCGGGGCCGGGCGCCCATCAACTGGGTGCTGGCGCGGGGCGAGGCCGAGACCGGGGTGACCCTGCACGCCATGACTCCGAGGCCCGACGACGGCGACATCGTGGGCCAGGCGAGGCTGCCCATCGCCTGGGACGAGACGGCCCTCAGCCTGACCCTGCGGGCCGCGGAGGCCGCGCGCGCCCTGGTCCGGGAGACGGTGCCGGGGCTGGCCCGGGGCACCGCGGAGCGGATCCCCCAGGGGAGCCTGGGCCCCAGCACCTACTTCGGCGGACGCAAACCCGCGGACAGCCGGCTGGATTTCGCCATGACCGCCGCCCAGGCCTTCAACGAGGTCCGCGCCGTGGCGGATCCCTGGCCCAACGCCTTCGTCGAGACGGAGCGGGGGATCGCGAGGATCCCCTGGGCCCTGCCGTGCGGCGATTCCTGCCCCCCGGGGCATTTCAGGGCGGCCCCCGAGGGGGTGCTGCTGGGCTTCGCGGACGGCGCGCTGCGGCTTCATGCCTTGAGGGTGGAGGGCGTCCGCCTCGAGCGGCCGACGGAACACGCGGAGGTTCTGCGTGGAATCGGGATACCGGCCGGCTGAGGGGCCGCAGGTTGCGGGGAACACCTGCCTGGTCTCGTCGCGGCGCTCCATCAGGCCTGCCCTGCACGGGGCTTTCCCTCGGTGGGGCCTGCCGCCGCTGGTACACTGGAGCGCTCGCGCGAAGGCGCCGAAAGGCTGGATTCCCCCAGCCTCACCCCCGGTGAACCGAGGATCCCAACCATGACGACCACCCTGACCCCGACCTGGACCAAGGAAGCGATCTTCGAGGCCCTCGGCCTCGGCGACATGAACTCCGGCGTTTCCGACGGCGCCTTCTTCTCCACCCCCGGCGGTCCGGAGCTGGTCAGCGAGATCCCCGCCACCGGCGAGCGCCTGGCCTCCGTGAAGCAGGGCGACGACGCGGACTACGAGGCCATGATGGCCACCGCCACCAAGGCCTTCGAGGCCTGGCGCATGATGCCCGCCCCCGCGCGCGGCGAGATCGTGCGCCAGCTGGGCGACGCCTTCCGCGCGCACAAGGAGCCCCTGGGCGCCCTCATCAGCCTCGAGATGGGGAAGATCTACTCGGAAGGCCTGGGCGAGGTGCAGGAGATGATCGACATCTGCGACTTCGCGGTGGGCCTGTCGCGCCAGCTCTACGGCCTCTCCATGCACTCCGAGCGCCCGGGCCACCGCATGTACGAGCAGTGGCATCCCCTGGGCCCCGTGGCGGTCATCAGTGCCTTCAACTTCCCCATGGCCGTGTGGGCCTGGAACGCCATGCTGGCCGCCGTCTGTGGCGACGTGACGGTGTGGAAGCCCTCCTCCAAGGTGCCGCTGTGCGCCGTGGCGGTTCAGAAGATCACCGACGAGGTCATGGCGAAGCACGGCCTGAAGGGCATCTTCACCCTCATCGTGGGCCGCGGGAAGGACGTGGGCGAGCGCATCAACAACGACCCCCGCATCCCCCTCATCTCCTTCACGGGCTCGGGACGCATGGGCCGCCACGTGGGCGAATGCGCCGCCAGGCGCTTCGGCCGCACCATCCTGGAGCTGGGGGGCAACAACGCCATCATCGTCATGGACGACGCCAACCTGGACCTGGCCCTGCGGGCCATCGCCTTCGGCGCCGCGGGCACCGCGGGCCAGCGCTGCACCACGACGCGGCGCCTCTTCCTCCAGAAAGGCGTCGCCGCGCCGCTCCTGGAGCGCCTGGTGAAGGCCTACGGCACCCTGCCCATGGGCGATCCCCTGGAGCCCGGCACCCTCATTGGTCCCCTCATCGACGGCGGCGCCGTGAAGGACTTCGAGGCCGCCATCCAGCAGGCCGTGGACGAGGGCGGCACCGTCCTCGCCGGCGGCAAGGCCGTCGCGGGCCCCGGCCACTTCGTGCAGCCCACCATCATCCGCTGCCCCAGGCAGCTCGCCATCACCTGCGAGGAGACCTTCGCGCCCATCCTCTACGTGATGGAGTTCGACCAGCTGGACGAGGCCATCGAGGTCCACAACGCCGTGCCCCAGGGCCTCCTCGGCGATCTTCACCACCAACCTGCTCCACGCCGAGCGCTTCCTCGGCCCCAACGGCTCGGACTGCGGCATCGCCGGCGTCAACATCGGGACGTCCGGGGCGGAAATCGGTGGAGCGTTCGGCGGCGAGGAAAGGACCGGCGGCGGCCGCAGATCGGGCTCCGACGCCTGGAAAGCCTACATGCGCCGCCAGACCGCTGCATCAGCCACAGCGCAGCCTCCCCTGGCCCAGGGCGTGAAGTTCGATATCCAGGTCTGCTCGGAGAAGGGACGGCTGGACGAGGACTACCAGCAGTTCGTCCCTTCGTACCGGGTGGCGGTGATCAGGCCATCCTTGTCCGTGTCCAGCAACACCGCCTTGCAATAGAGGGCCGGCGTCAGATTGGAGCGGTCGGACTGGGCCCGGACCCCTCTGGTCTCAAGCCCACTCGGGAAGGCGACCACGCCACCAGGGCCCGACATCCGCGACCTGCCCCGTCGCAATGTTCGTAACGATTTGAGACGACCACCGTGTCGGCTCCTCGGGGGGAAGTGCGGAGGAAGCTGTATCGTCTCCCCCCGCCGGGAAGCTCCTCGGCCTGGTAGTAGCCCCCCGTTGGCCATCCTTGGCATAGTCCGCCACAGGTCGTCGCAGCACTCAATCCCCGTCTCGAAGTCGGCTTTCAGTTTAGAGATACGCGCACCCCACGAGGAGGAGCAGGGCAAGTCCGGTCAGGTAGTGGCGCTGATTCATGAGGCCTCCTAGTTGTTTGGGGTTCAAGTGGTCATTCAATTTCCAGGCCGCATTCGATTCGACAGCCTCTCTGGAATGCGTGGGCTGAGCGGTCGGACGCCTTGCTGGTTCCAGGCTGGGCCTTGCAACAGGGGTGGCAGGCCGCAACGCGTGCGCCTTCAGAGTGGGGCGCCCCGACTTTGCCCTGCCCGGCATCTCTTCCGCATGGCAGGTGGGGGAGATCCCGGGGCTTCGCAAGACAGGCTCCCGCGATGCGATGAGCCTTTCCAGCAGGAGCGCCCCGACTTCCGCGGACCATCGCAGCGGGCGAAATCCGCCGCGATCCGTTCCGCGCTGGAACGAGCGGGTTCCTGGAAGACGCGCCGAATCGTCTCCCGCAGTTCCTGGGCCGTCACGGAGCTCAGGGAGACGCGCAGCCGGCTCCCGCACTCCACCACCCGCTGGGCGACCTCTCGGCCTGGTCCACCCCGGCAGGCGCGAGGACGAGCGGAACGCCTTTGGACAGCGCCTCGTTGACTGAGTTGTCGCCCGCATGGCTGACCATCAGGCGCTCGCCCGGTCCAACAGCGCCAGTTGGGGCTGCTCATGGACCGCCAGGACAATTCTCCGGCCCGCCGGGCCGGGGACCGGCGGGGAGATGGGGGCTGACCCTTCATCACCATCCGCCAGGCGGCCCGGCTGGCGCGTCGCGGCCTTCTCGAAGAAGCCTCGATCCCCATTGAAGATGGTGCCCAGCGACACCAGGACCAGGGGGACTCATCGAGCCACACCCAGGAAGGAGCAGGTCATGGTCACCCCGCCGTTCGCTGATGGAGGGTCCCGTGCTGGTGGATCTCCCTGGAGCAGTCCCGGGCGGGGGTACTCAGGGCCTCCGTGGTGTAGGCGAGGGTCAGGTACTTCGAATGGGCGAGCACCGCCTCGGCGACGCCCAGGGACCCGTGGGCGCGCCGCACGGCGTTCAGCCGGGCGCCCGCGGCCACCGGAGGAGCCTGCCGGCGGCGGATCCGAGGCGCGAGCCCAGGCTGCCGGCCTGCCGTGGCGGCGTGCCGGATCCGTAGGGAGGCAGGCCGGGCACGATCCCGGTGGGGGCAGGATCACCGGGCAGCTCGTGGCGTGCGGGATCGCCGGCTTCCGCAGCCAGCAGCCCGGGATGGAGAAGACGATGTCGTTCACCACCAGATCCGGCTGCCAGCTCCGGATAGGCTTCCGGAATTCGAAGTCCCCTCCTCCAGCCTGTGCAGGAAGATCCGGAAGGGCCTGCCGTGGGCCAGCCTGGGGAGGATCTGCTGCTGGGAGTAGCCCTGCCGCATCAGCTCCATGCCTTCCACCAGGTTGTCGCCCACTGGAATTCCTGCGACAATTCCAGCCCGGCGGAGATCCAAGAACTTCCTCATGGATGGATGGGCGGCATAGGCCACGGTGTGGCCGGCCGCCCTCAGCCGCTGGGCGATGGCCGCCGTGGGGGCGGCGTGGCCCCGAGGCAGGGATCAGGCCGAAAAGGATTCTGCTCATGCCGTGGAGCTCCAGATGCGGGGAACCAGTTGCCAGCTTCGTGGTGATCGCCTTGGAGGCGCCCCCACCGGAGATGTTCCCATGTCCAGTGGTGAAGGGGTCCGCGCCGGGCGGCCCTTGGCCTGCCGCCCCGCCCGGCGTAGGCTGTGGGATTCCTCCGTGGGTACCCCACGATGCGTCCCTCTGCCCTCATCCTCGCCACCGCGCTCCTGGCCACCGCTTACGGCTTCGGTGCCGAAAAGCAGAAGAAAGGGCCCAAAGAGGCCGGTCCCGTCCACAGCGCCACGGAGCCAAGGCCATCGCCGAGCGCGAAACCGGCGGCATCGCCACCGAGCGCCCGGCGGACCAGCCTCAACGGCGCCTCCTGCGGCGCAAGTGCCCAAGTCCACATGCCGAAGAACCGGGACAAGGGGCTGCTGCACCATCGACTGCACGACACCCACATGGTCTGCACCAAGGACCGCATCCCCAATCCCGCCCCGCGGCAGAAATAGGAGTCCGAATGTCCCTTCCCCAAGCCCTGGCTGCAGGGGCTTTTTCTTGTCGTCTCGACGGCTGGGCCTCGCGGGCCAGCAAGGCCCGCCTGCGGGAGGATCTTTACGCCCTCGCCAGCCCGCCTTCGAAGGGCGCGCCACGAGAACCAGGGCAGCGCCTGGCGGCGGACCTCGTCGCCCGGCGGTTCCAGGAGGCCGGCCTGGATCCGCTGAAGGCCGCGGGATTCGGAGGTACCACCCCTATCACTGGCCCTATGCCCTGGAGCGCCGCCGCCTGGACGAGTCGGGTAGCCTCCTGAAGCTGGGAGAGCGGACCTTGAAGCTGGGCAGCGAAGCCTTCACCTCCCCGGACGGTTCCCGGGGATAGCGAGCAGTCCTGCTGGGCTACGGCGTGAGAGCGCCGGCTTCGGAGCTGGGACGACTACGGCGAGACGGATCTGAAGGGAAGTGGGCGGTGGCCTTCGACGGCGAGGCCCCCAGGCCCGCGGGCGTGGACGCCGCCGCCTGGTCCCCGCGCCTGCGCCTCCGAGGCCAAGGCCGCGACCGCCCAGAAGGCCGGGGCCCTCGGCCTCCTCCTGCTCCAGGACGGCCGCCCCGGCGGCCGGGACCTGACCCGGCTCGGGGCGTCCTGAGCCGCCCGGCCCGCAGCGGACCGCATCGCCCTCGGGGGTCCGGCCCTGCCCCCACGTCCTGGTCGGGAGCCAGGGCCTCGGGCGCTTCCGCCGATCTCCCGAAACGCGGGAGGCCCTGGATGCCGCCCCACGCAAGCCCTAGCGCCCCTGGGCCTTGGCCGCACGGCTACGCGCCGAGCACGGTGGAGGACATTTCCCGCCGGCAACGTCATGGGCTTCCTGCCCGGTTCGATCCGGCCCTGAAGGACGAGATCATCGTGCTTTCCGCCCACCATGACCATGTCGGCCTCGAAGACGGCCAGCTCCATCCCGGGGCGGACGACAACGCCTCCGGCACCACGGTCCTGATGGAGGTGGCGCGCCTGATGAAGGGGACGGAGCCCCGCCGCAGCCTCCTGTTCCTGTCGGTGAGTGGAGAGGAGATCGGCCTCTTCGGCTCCCAGGCCTTCGTCGCCCTCCCGCCGGTGGAGCTCGACCGGATCAAGGCGGACCTCAACATCGACATGGTGGGCCGCAACGGTCCACCGAACTCAGCGTCACCCCGCCCGGATCGACAGGGCCGTCTCCTCGCTGACGGAACGGGCCCGCATCCTGGCCTCTGCAGCCCCGACGAGGCAGACGCCTGGACCCGCTCCGACCACTACACCTTCTTCCGCAAGGGGAATCCCGGCCATCTTCTTCTTCGGGGGGATGCACAAGGACTACCACCGGAGCACCGACACCCCCGACAAGATCAGCTTCGAAAAGCTGGTGCGGGTGGCGTCCTTCGTGAAGGCCCTCGCGCTGGCCACGGCCAATGCCGCCGAGGCGCCCAAGATCCTGCCCAAGACGCAATGGTCCCTTTGAACGGCCTTCCCAGCCGGGCCAGCCATCACCGTCTCCTAGAGGATTTCCGAATCAGATCCTCATTGGATCGAGAATACCAATCCATGAGGCCGCCATTTTCTTGGGGGCCCATTCTTTTTCCCCTCACTACACTGAGTCCCGCGGCATCCGCCGATTTCGGAGCCTTCCATGAGCCTGATGGACAACTTCAAAGACTGGGGCAAAGCCCAATTCCTGGACGTGGTGCAGTGGCTGGACGACAGCAATGACATCCTGGCCTGGCGCTTCCCCTTCCGGGGCCAGGAGATCCAGAACGGCGGCAAGCTCATCGTGCGGCCCAGCCAGGCCGCCGTGTTCATGGACGAGGGCCGCTTCGCCGACGTCTTCGTGCAGCCCAACACCTACACCCTGAACACCCAGAACCTGCCCATCCTGGCCACCCTCAAGGGCTGGAAGTTCGGCTTCGAAAGCCCCATCAAGAGCGACGTGGTCTACGTGAACACCAAGCTCTTCAACGACCTGGGCTGGGGCACGCCGAACCCGGTGATGATGCGCGACCCCGACTTCGGCATGGTGCGCATCAAGGCCCACGGCATCTACAGCATCCAGGTTCCCGAGGACCCCGAAGCCATCAAGACCTTCATCAAGCAACTGGTGGGCACCAACGGCCAGTACACCATCGACGATTGCCAGAACCAGCTCCGCAAGACCATCAGCTCCAAGCTGGCGGACACCCTCACCGAGCTGAAGATGGGCGCCCTGGACCTCAACGCCAAGCTCGACGAGGTGGGCGACGCGGTCCGGGAGAAGCTCCAGGCCGAGTTCCTCACCATGGGCGTGAAGCTCGCCAAGCTCGTGGTGGAGCCCTTCACGCTCCCCGAAGAAGTGGAAGCCATGATGGACAAGCGCACCTCCGTGGGCATGATGGCCCCCGTGATGGGCGCCTACACCCAGATGCAGGTGGCCGACTCCATGCCCATCGCCGCCGCCAACGAGGGCGGCATCGCGGGCCTCGGGATGGGCGCGGGCCTGGGCTTCGGCATGGGCGGCATGATGGCGAACCAGATGGCCCAGGCGAACCAGGGCTTCCAGCAGCCCATGGGAATGGGCCAGGGCCAGGCGGTCCCCGCCGCGCCCGCCGCCCCCGTCAAGACCATCAAGGAGGAGCTGACGGACCTCAAGGAGCTCTTCGACAGCCAGCTCATCAGCCAGGCGGAGTTCGACGCCCAGCGCGCCGCCATCATGAAGAAGCACGGCATGGGCGGCTGACGGCGCCCTTCGCCACGCGGCAAAAGCCCCCGGGATCGGGGGCTTTTGCTAGCCTGAAGAATGGATCTCGACGACCTCCGGAAACAGATCGACGGGCTGGACGACCAGCTCCTGGACCTCCTGAACCGCCGGGCCGCCCTCGCGGGCCAGGTGGGCGAGCTGAAGCAGAAGGAGAACCGCGCCTTCTTCGTGCCGAGCCGGGAAAAGGCCGTGGTAGCCCGGCTGGAGGCGCGCAACCCGGGCCCCTTTCCGAGCGCCAGCCTGCGGCCGGTCTTCAAGGAGGTCATGTCAGCCTGCCGCTCCCTGGAGCAGGGCCTCCGCGTGGCCTTCCTCGGGCCCGAGGGCACCTTCACCCACATGGCCATGAAGCACCAGTTCGGCCTTTCAGCCCTGGGCCTGCCCGTGGGCACCGTGGCGGCGGTCTTCCGGGAGGTGGAGCAGGGCCGCGCGGAGTTCGGCGTGGTGCCCATCGAGAACAGCACCGACGGGGCCGTGGTGCACACCCTCGACACCTTCCTCGAAAGCCCGCTGAAGATCAGCGCGGAGATCATCCTGGAAGTGGACCAGTGCCTCCTCGGCCGCCACGGCGTGGAGCTGGTGGATCTCCAGCGGGTCTACAGCCATCCCCAGGGCCTGGGCCAGTGCCGGAAATGGCTGGAGGCGAACCTTCCCCGGGCGGCCCTCGTGGAGTCCCCCAGCACCGCGGAAGCCGCGCGGCTGGCCCGGGAGGACGCGGGCGGGGCGGCCATCGCGTCCGAGCTGGCGGCGGACCTCTTCGACCTCGCCGTGCTGCGGGAGCGCATCCAGGACGTCGCCGAGAACGCCACGCGCTTCCTGGTCCTCGGCCGCGCCCAGGCGGAGCCCACGGGCCGGGACAAGACCAGCCTGCTGGTGGCCACCAAGGACGGCCCGGGCCTGCTCTTCCACCTGCTCCAGCCCTTCGCGGAAGCCGGCCTCAACCTCACCAAGATCGAAAGCCGCCCCAGCCGCCGGAAGGCTTGGGAGAACGTCTTCTTCCTGGATGTGGAGGGCCACGCCACCGACCCGGCCGTGGCCGCGGCGCTAGGCGCCCTCGCCCCGGTCTGCGAGACCGTGAAGGTGCTGGGCAGCTACCCGGTGGCGGAGGCCGTGCAAGCCTGAGGGCTAAGGCTCGTGGTCGTGCTCGTGCTCGTGCTGGTGGTCGCCGTGATGGACGGGATCCTCCACGCCGGCGGCCTCGTGGCGGTGGATGAAGCGGTGGTGGTGGCGGGCGGCCATGGCGCCGGTCTCGAAGTGGAGGGTCAGGTGCCGCACGCCGTAGGCGTCCCCCAGCACGTGCTCGATGTCCTCGAGGAAGGGTTCCGTGTCCTGCAGCCGTTCGGCCTCCACCACCACGTGGGCCGTGCAGATGGTGAGGTGGCTGCACACCTTCCAGGAGCGCAGGTCCTCGATGCCCTTCACTCCCGGCAGGCGCAGGAGGTCCGCCCGGGCCGCGTCGTGGTCGAAGGCGGCCCGGTGCATGAGGATCCCGCCCGCGTCCGCCAGGAGGCTCCAGGCTCCCCGCAGGATCACCGCGACGATCGCGAGGGCGATGGCGGGGTCGACCCAGGCCCAGCCGGTGTAGCGGATCACCAGCATGGAGGCCACCAGGCCGAGGCTGGTGAGGGCGTCGGTGAAGGCGTGGAGGTAGGCGCTGCGGAGGCTCGAATCCCGTTCCTGCCGGGTGCCGGCGGCGGGACGCAGGACCAGGGTGGCCGCGACATTCAGCACGAGGCCCGTGCCGGAGAAGGCCAGCACCCAGCCGGTCTGGATGGGATGGGGGTGCTCAAAGCGCTGGAAGGCTTCGTAGACCACCGCCCCGGCGAGGGCCAGCAGCATGACGCCGCCCGCCAGGGTGTTGAAGACTTCCAGCCGGTGCCACCCATAGGCGTAGCGGTCGCTGGGCTCGCGGCGGTTGGCGATGGCCAGTCCGGTGAGGGCCATCAGGTTCACCAGCACGTCGTTCAGGTTCTCCAGGCTGTCGGAGACGAGGCCGAGGGAGCCGGTCCAGAAGCCGCCCAGGGCCTGCAGCGCGGCGCTGAGGGCGAAGATGCCCGCGCTCCAGGCCAGGCGCGCCGCGGTGGTCGGACCCTGGGAGGGGCAGTCGTGTCGGTGGCCGGAGCCCATGGCCTTCACCGGCCCCGGTACAAGGGCCGGCGCTTCTCCCGGAAGGCCGCCAGGCCTTCCAGGCGGTCCTCCGTGGGCAGCACCCGGGCGTAGCAGGCCTCCTCCACCTCGAGGCCCCCGGCCCGGTCCCGGTCCATGCCGCCGTCGATGGCGGCCTTGGCGGCCCGGAGGGCGACGGGACCGTTGGGCAGGATCTGCCGCGCCAGGGCCAGGGCCGCGTCCAGCGCGCTGCCGGAGCCCACGGCCCGGTCCACCACGCCGAGG
>JBGASS010000039.1:9659-12094 GCA_044229555.1 Holophagaceae bacterium | reverse complement strand
ATAACACGGCCGGGATAGTTCGGCGCGGCCGTTTTCGCCCGGATTTTCCATCCGCAACTGCCGTTAGGATTCTCCCTGATGGGATTCTCCCGGCGGAGAATCCGCGCATTGGACGGGCCCAACGTGTCCGCGCATCCCGTGGGGAATGGCCAAACGCGAACCATTCCGGAATGCGGGAGGATGCCATCGGCGAACGTGACGAATCCGTTTCGCAGCTGGACGGAATGCGGAATTCCCAGGATGGCCAAGGCCCGATTGATAGCCTCCCGGGTGCATGGGGAATGCCCCCATCCTGCGAGGTTGACGAAAACGGTACGGGCGCCCGTCGCATCGCATGATCCCGCGTAGTCATCCCAACGGACGATAGCGGAATCGTGGAAACACAGTGTTGACCACCGGGCCCCGTTGTCAGTGTTAGCGGAAACGTGAAGGGATCCCGGCAAACGGCCGCCGCGCGGCCCGTGATGCATGGTTCGACCTTCCTTGAAGGCCTCGTAAATCTTTCTGGTAGGTTCCGGATTAGTCCGCATTTTGGGATCCCTTCATATGGTTCAGGATGGCACGGGATTCACCGGCCGTCGGCAGTGCGGGGGAGCAATGCCCCGAGTCAATCAGACGGGCCGCCATGCGCCCGTAAGATCCTTGCAACTGCCAGACGATGCCGGAGTCTATGAGATGCTGGAAACCTTCCACGATTTCCGTTTCGTCCAGCTCGCCGGATTCAAAATCCAGGATGAATCCGAGGTGTCCTATCAGTCTGCCGGGCATCACTGCACCGGGCCCGTAGAACCATTGGCGGAGACTAGCAGCGCGTAGACGGGCCAGCACTGCCACGGGTCGCCGGAGCATTCGCCGGGCCATTCCGGGCGAAGGTAGAGCACGCGGGAAAAGCCTTCCATGCAAGGGATGATGGTAGCGGCCGGGGAATCGGCCACCTCTGCCAGGGCCATCGGATCCGGCATCGCAGGGGAAAGCTGGGCCCACGCATTCCGCCGGGCGCCCGCATTCCCATTCAGGACTAGCAGGGTGCAGGCCTGGGAAATTCCCGCGCGATTTCCGCGGCCCGATTGATAGCCTCCCAATCCTGGGAAACTTCCACGTCCAGGAATTCGGCGCCTTCCGTCGTTCCGTCCCAGATGCCCATGGCCAGGGATGAGACGCGACATTCCTTGAGGTTCATTCCGGACCACTGGGGGCGAGAGAAAATGATGGTTTGATGCATGAGTTACTCCATTGGGCCGAAGGCCCGGAAAAGAAGTGAGAGAAGAAAGCGGAGCATCATCGGCGGGCCTATTCCTTGACGAACGAATCGAACCAGGGCCCATGCGCGGCCGTATGCGCGGCGGCCCGGTCACTGGTAGCGGTACGGGATGAGTTTTCCGGATTCCTGCAATGGGCCTTTGCTTCGGCCTCCGTCAAGTGACGGGCGATCACTTCAAAGTGACCGGGCCGCCGCGCGTAGACTCTTTCGATCCGGAAGGTTTTGGTTTCACGCATTGGGGGCATCCTCCAAAATGGCGGAGATTTCCGCCGAAGTGAGATTGACGAACGGCCGGAAGCGGAGCACGGCCGCCATATGGCCTACTGCATCGGAAACGATGGCGCCGAAGTCTGCGCCAACTTGGGAAAGGGATTCGGCGGGATTCATTCGGAGGCCCCGCAGATTTTCGCGTTAAGCATGGCGGCCCACATGGCGGCCCGGGATTCTCCTCGATCCTGGCGATCGAACATCTCCGTCCGAAGGATTTTCCAGCTCGCGGAATCGTTCGGCCAGCATCGGGCCGCCATCATCTTCTCAAGGTTACGAGGGGAAGGATTGGGAAGCATGGGGCACCCGTTAGGAAATGCGGAGAATCTGAACGAGGCAGACGACGGCCGCAAGCGCCATCGTGGCCAGGACGGCAAGGCCGATGCTAAGAAGAACGATAGCGGTAGGGGACATTTTGGAGCCTCCGAAGGATGCGGGCCACGGGCCCATGCCAAGATGCATAAGCATTGCAGACGGCCGCGCAAGACGTCAAATGTAAAATTGACGGAAATATTTTCGGGTCCGATGGCCTATGCCCGGTCAACTGAGATCGAGTCTCATTCTCATTCCGGCCTATTGAGACTGAGTCTCAATTTCAATTCAGCAGTTGAGACTCTGTCTCAGCGGGCCCGGCGGCCGGGCCGCCGGCAGGGGGTCCTCCTCCCGACCTGTCCCATCCCCTTACAGGTAGGGCCCGCCTGTTTTAATGGCGTTTTCCGAAATGTCCCTAGCCCGGCCGCCCCCGCGGGGGTAGCCTAGAGCTTGCAGCAGCCTTGGCGCTCCTCCAGGGCTGGATCCTCGAAGAGAGGATTGGGGAAGGGGGCCGGCGCACTTCTCCTGGGGTGCGCCGGTTTCGACTCAGGCCCACCGACCGCCGGCCAAGAGCCCAGCACCACCGTCAACTCCC
>JBGASS010000039.1:0-9643 GCA_044229555.1 Holophagaceae bacterium | reverse complement strand
TTTGTCAGCGGGCGGATTGGCTGTTGTTGGGGTTCCTCCGGTTTCTAAGCTCGGCTGGATTGCCAGTTGCCCTTGCTCTTCGAGAGTCGTGCTGAACTGTCGGTTTTCAATCCATCTTCCGGGATTGACGGTCAACGAAACATGGGAATCTCCGTATTGGCGTAGAGCCGGACGATCGGTTCCACTTCGGCATCACCCAGGAGCACCAGCCGCTTTTCACATAACGCCTCCCGTTCAGGTTCGGTACGTCGAGCCCCCAGCATACACCCGAGGGCAATCCCCGTAAGCGCCCACGAAACGGCCAAAAAGGAGCAGGCGAAACGGCCAAAAAGGAGGCCACAGGACCCATGGCCTAGCGCCGACAGGACCCTTCGGGGAGCACGACGCGGAGGCTTTCGATCTCGACGCTGACCCCCTCCCGCAAGGAAGGCACCACGGTCAGGAATTCCAAGCCCCCCGCGAGCTTGGCCAGGACGTTCATCTCCCCCAGGTGGAAGGCACGATGCAGGTCCCTCGTCTCCTCGGGGTAGGGGTCATTGATGAGGTGGTCATGCAGCTCCTCGATCGAGCGGGATCCCTGGACCAGGGGCACCTCCCGGTAGGCCCGAGGGATCTCCCGGATCTTCTCGTCTATCTTCTTGGCCTCGTTCACGATCCAGGTCTTGCGGTCCATGCGAGCCTCCCACCCTCGAAACTTACCACTTGACGGTCACAGGGCCAAGGAAATAGTCTGGCCATCCCCGCCCCTAGATCAGGGGCCCCATCAAGGAGATCCGCATGACGGAACAACTCGCGGGAATCGGCGAACCCGAGACCCAGGGCGAAGGCTCGCCCTTGCTTGAACACCCGGAAGTGGGTGGCCCGGTCACGCCGCCCAAGCCCCGCTGGAAGCCGGCGCTGAACGACATCGTCCGTGTCCAGGGCGAGCACGCCGAGGTGCTGTACGAGGTCTACGATTTCGAGACCAAGGGGAAGACGACCTTCGCCATGATCTCCCTCCACGACCGCGGCCCGATCGAGGGCGTGATCCAGTCGCCCCGGAGCGTGGCCATCAGCAACCTCGCCGAGCCCCTGAAGCGCAAGCCCAAGGCCCCCGAGCCCGAGGTCATTCGCTACGCTCCGGGCTTCGTCTCCGGCGAGGGCGAGGGCGCCATCCTGCTCGACAAGCACCCCGCCATCGACGCCTACCAGGACTACCCCTACACCGAGGAAGGGCAGGAGGCCATGAAGCGCACGATCGAGGCCGAGCGCAGCTACTCCTCCAAGCTCCACGAGGAAGCGGCCCTGGGCTGGATGCTCGTCGCCACCAAGACCCCGCCGGCCCAGCAGTGCATGATCGACGTGCAGAAGCAGGGCCTCATCGACCGGCTGCTGGGTCGCACCCCCAGCGTGCGCTTCCGCTTCCATCCCGCCATCGCCGCCGCCGGCCATCACACCCGCATGGCCGAAGAACTTGTCATCCGTCCCCGCAGGCCCAAGAAGGGGTAGCCCTTGCAAGGTTTCGCCGAGCTGTTCCGCGGCTACTCCAAAGCCCGCGGGGTGCTCAAGCCTGATGCTGCAATCGGCCGGGCCAGCACCGAGAAGGTAGGACCCACGGCCGCGCACTTCGAGGCCCATCTCCGTGGTGAGGTGGGCCTCGGTGTGACGCCGACCGATGAGACCGGCCACAGCTACTTCGCTGCGATCGACATCGACGCGCACGAAGAGACGAAGACCGTGGACATCATCACCCTCGAAGAGAAGGTGCGCGAGTGGCAATGGCCCGCTCTGGTTTGCCAGACGCGGAGACACGGTGCCCACGTCTACCTCTTTTTCAAGGAGCCCGTGCCCACGTCCACCGTCCGTAAGCTGCTGACGGCATGGTCCAAGCGACTCAAGGAATTCGGCGATCCGATCGAGGTGTTCCCGAAACAGAATCGGGTGGAAGAGGAGAAGGGCGGGACAGGGAACTGGATCAACCTGCCCTACTTCGACGCCGAGAACGGACACCGCTACTGTTTGCATGAAGGCCAGCCCCTTGACCTCGAAGAGTTCGTGGAGCTGGCCACGTCACGCCGCATTACCGCAGAGGCCGTGCGAGTCCTGGCCCACGGGCCCGACTCCGCGGACCTCCCGCAGGACAACGACGAGGCCCCGCCCTGCGTGCAGAAGATGCTCGCCGAGGGCATCACCGAGGGCTCCCGCAACAACGCCCTCTTCGCCGTGGGCACCTACTTCATCAAGCGCGGGATGACGGACATCCTCCCCGCTATGATCGCTGCGAACCAGAAGATGTTCGACAAGCCCCTGCCGGCGGGGACCGTGAAGGATCAGGTCAAGCGTCTCGACTCCGGCAGCTACCAGTACAAGTGCGACGACCAGCCACTCTGCGATATGTGCGACCGGAAGACGTGCGAGAACCGCAAGTGGGGTGTGGGCATTCCCGGAGCAGGGGGCCCGCCCGCAGGAGACGACGACAAGCCCGTGCCTATCGCATTCCAAGGGCTGAAGAAGGTGCTGTCGGATCCGCCCATCTACCTGCTCATGTACAACGGCGTCGAGGTCCAGTTGCAGGGCGCGGACCTCATGACGTTCTCGAAGGTCCGCATTGCCCTGTTCAACGTGGTGGGAGAGCTGGTGCCCATCATGAAGCCGGCGCTCTGGTTCAAGATCCTCAAGGCCCTCAACGCAGCGCGGGAGGACATCGTTGCGCCGGACGACGCCAAGCCCTGGGCCGCGGTGGAGGCCACGCTGCAAAGCTGGCTGAACCCGTACCAGAGCGTCAACACCGCGGGCGAGCCCGAACGGCAGGGGTCGAAGGAAGACCTCCTCCGCGGCATCCCCACGGTCATGAAGGACCAGGACACCGGGGAGTGGCGCGTGTACTTCCGCGGGCCCGACTTCCAGCTCGTGCTCCAGAAGAGTCGCATCAACGACTACAAGGGCGCCGAGCTGTGGAACGTCCTCCGCAAGATGTCCTGTATGCATGAGCGGATGCGCGTGGGCGGCAACGTCCTCACGGTCTGGAGCAAGAAGTTCAGCGCCTTCAACATCATCTTCCCTGCCACCACCATCAAGGAGCGATTCTAATGCCCAACCCTCCCTGCTTCCCCGAGCGCGGCGACTATACCACCACGCTCTTCCTGCCGAAGGTCCCCGCCACGGGCGACGGCCCGACGCTCCCCCGCTACGTCATCTCATACTGCGCCCCGCTGAACGTGTGGGTGCGGCTCATCAGCAGGACCCCCGGCCGCTGGCGGATCGTCCAGGTCTCGACGGACTGGGCCATCATGAAGACCGAGGTGGATCTGCTGGCCACCTCGCACTGCGGCCTCCGCATCACCGGCCCGGATGCTCCGTGGGGCGCCCCCGACTGGCGCAGCTACACCGTGGGCGACGTGAAGGACTTCATGGAGAGCCATGGCTTCCCGACGCAGGAGGTCTTCGACGGCCAGAAGGTGTCCAAGGAGCCCATCGGCTCGGTCACGGGTCGCATGACCTCGAAGGGCCCGAACTTCACGCAGATCCCCCGGAAGGGTGTGGGCATCGACCTCCAGTTCTCCCCGCTCTTCCACACCCTGACCGAGGTCTTTGGAGCGCCGAGCGAGGTCATGCCCGGCGTGTTCCAGTTCGGCCTGGGGCCCAGGGAAGGGGACGACCCCGCTCCGCTCACCGTGAAGGAGGAGCTGGCTCAGATGCAGGCGCAGTTCGACGAGGCCGAAGCGACCCGCGGGGAGAAGCCCCACCGGGAGGACCCCGAAGCCTTCCCTGGCGAGGACCCGAACTGGCCGGGTTGGACGCGCCTGCCCCAGAATTCGGAGTTCGTCGTGCAGGGTGTTCCCCACCTCAGCCGCAACCTCTTCGTTGAAGGCCCTGCCTCCCCCGTGGCCGACGCCATGACCGTCCCCCAGTGGGCGGATACCTTCCGCCGTGGCGACACCGTCAAGGACCGGGCGAAGGCGCTCGTCGCCGGCCCCCGCGCGAAGTCCTACGCCTCCCCCGCGGCGAACTTCTCCCGGTGGAGCTACCTTTGCCATGAGATGTTCGGCATCGACATCTCCCCGATCCGCCTCGCCGAGATCATGATGGCCTGCAAGATGTCGCGGGAGCTGCACAAGCACAACCCCGACAACCTGCTGGACTACCACGGCTACGACGAGATCCGTGACATCCTGCTCGCCACGCCCAACATGGACCGGCCGGCCAAGGTGATGCCGTGAACTGGGCCGAAGCCTTTGACAAGCTGAAGGCCTTGGCTGCGGGCCAGCCCTGCCTCCTATCCTGTGGGCAGTGGTTCTTCAATCACGTCGTCCTCCCTGAGCAGCCAGGGAGGAGATGGAGCGCGTACATCGAGGGCATGGGCCACTTCCACGGGGACACCCCCGAAGAAGCCCTGGCCCTTGCGGAACAGGCTATCGAGCAGCGGATCTTGGCCGAAGCGGTAACGGTCAAGGGCCATGCAGTGGACGCGGAGCGCAACATATGAGAACCGCGGCCCATATCCTCCCCACGCTCCGCACCGCCCTGGTGGCCCTGCCGCCCCGCCCATGGCCCGTGGTCATCGAGCCCGACCACCGCACCGTGGGCCCCGTCAAGCTCTCCTCCGGCGCCGCGGAGGATTTCATGGTCTCCATCGGCGCGAGCATCGAAGACCTGATGTTCGACGCGGAGGCCAGCGAGAAGTGGAAGGCGATCGCACTCCAGTTCACCCAGCTCGTGCTGGTCCGGATCAGCCGGGAAGAGCTGAAGTGCAACGTCTGTCAGATGGTCAACGCTCACATGCCGTCGCGCAATGCGGCCCCGCTGATCGAGGCCTGCGTGCGGCTTTCCAACAGGGAAAAGGCCCGATGATCTCCGTCAAGTGGAGCCCCAAGCACATGGCCTTCGAGGTCGATGGCGATGAGCGCGACGTGCTCCAGGACATCCCGTTCAAGAACTTCGTGGACGACTCGCCGGTTCATCTGAAGGGATCGGGGCGCAGCTACTTCGTGGTCGCCCCGATCCCCCGGAACTTCAAGTACCTCCAGAGCTTCAAGGCCGAGTTCACCGACGAGGCCATGGAGAGGTACAAGAAGCTCCGGGAGGAAGCGGCGCCAGAAAAGGAATTCTCGTTCAAGACCAAGCCCTACGAGCACCAGAAGCGCATCCTCAAGACCGCCGCTCCCCGCCACGCCTTCGCCTACTTCTGCGATCCCGGCACCGGCAAGACGAAGATCGGCATCGACGACTTCAACGCCGGGTGGAAGGCGCCGCAGCTCCTCGTGCTCTGCCCGAATTCCGTCAAGTCAAGCTGGGAGGAGGAGTACGACAAGCACTCCTTCAAGCCTTCCAGCACCTTCGTCTGGGAGCCCGGCAGGGAGAAGGCCCTGGCGAAGTGGAAGCCGGCCCCCGGTGTCGTGCCGGTGATGATCGTGGCGCTGGAATCTCTGCGTTCCGACAACACCGTCAAGGCCGTGGAGAGTTACATCAAGCGTGCGCCCACCCGGGGCCTCGCGGACGAGAGCACGCTCATCAAGAATCCCCAGGCGGCCACCACGAAGAACGCGCTGCGCCTCGCTCGGCAGTTGGTCGAGCGGCGCGTGGCCAGCGGAACGCCGTGGGTCAACGGGCTCCACGAGGCCTGGGCCCAGTTCAACTTCCTCGACTCCCGCATCTTCCTGAACATGACCTACACCGTGTTCAAGGCGCTCTTCTGCCAAGTCATCATGCAGGACGGCAGGGAGATCATCAAGGACGACAAAAACCGTGACCTCTTCAATGAGATCGTCTCGCCGTGGTGCGCCCTGGCGAAGAAGGAGGAGTGCCTGGACCTTCCGCCCAAGGTCTTCCAAAAGCGCATGGTCAAGCCCACACCGGAGATGGAAGAGATGTACATCCGCATCAACGAGATCGGCGACGACAGCATCACCACGGCCATCGTCAAGAGTCTCCGGCTCCACCAGATCACGGGCGGGTTCTACGCCGTCGAGGAGAGCGTGCAACGCCTCGTGGCGCACCTCTCTGCCGGCGGATCCTTCGAGGACTTCGACCACTCCGCTTCGCACTACCGCATGGAGCCCGTACCGGGCCCGAATCCGAAGGCCGAAGAACTCCTCCGCGTCACCGAGGAGATGCCCGGCAAGATGGTCATCTGGACCCGCTACATCCCCGAGCTGCGGCTGGTCGCCGAGAGCCTGCGAAAGCTGCATGGCCCGGATGCCGTGGTCGAGTTCCACGGGGCAGTGCCGCGGGAGCAACGCGATGCAAACCGCCGAGCGTTCCAGGACGACAAGCGGGTGCAGTATTTCGTCGGTCAGGTCCGCAGCGGCGGCATCGGCATCACCCTCACCTCCGCGGACCTCATGCTCTTCTTCAGCAACGACTGGAGCAAGGAGCGGAGGATCCAGACCGAGGACCGCATCCACCGCATCAGTCAGCTCTCGCAGAAGTGCCTGTACATCGACCTCCTCATTGACCGCATCTGGGCTGACCGGCGCGTGTACTACGCCCTGGCCAGCGGCAAGGACTACCACGAAGTTGTCATGCAAGAGCTGAAGACGCAGAAGTTGATGGACCTGAACGGCGACATGAATTTACGCTTGACGCCGGGATTCTCGGTCGGGCATCCTTTACCACTGGAGGCTCGATGATCTACAAAATCTTCACCGCTGCCGTTCTCATCCACCTCTACATGGCGTGCGGCAAGCTCTTCGCCGACGCCGCGGCGGGTGCGGCCTACGCCAAGAACACCGACCCGGCGAAAGCGAATCCCCTTCGCTACGCCCTGGTCCAGATGCTTTGGCTCCCCGCCGCCATCGCCATCCTCCCCTACCTCTACTTCCAGAAAGGCAAGTGATGTCCGAACAGATCAAGCAGGAGTGGGCTGAATACGGCGCCAAGTACGACGGCATGAAGGCCCTCGACCTCGGCAAGGCGATGCGCGTCTTCCGGCTGCGGCTGGAGGTCATCAGCGAGGAAGAGAAGGCCATCAACAAGGAGATGGAGTTCCTGGCCATGAAGACCCGGCAGGCCATGGACGCGGAGAACCTGAAGACCATCTCCTTCGCCGACGACGCCCGCTTCAAGACCATCAAGAAGCTGGAGAAGGTCATCGTCAACGCCGGCCAGAAGACCTACGGCCTCCTCTTCCCCGTGCTCCGCAAGTACAGCATGGACGCGCTCATTAAGGAGCAGGTTGACACCGGCTCCCTGAAGTCCGCGCTGAACGAGCTGCGGGCCCCCGCGATGGCCGACGAGAACGGGATGCCGCCCCAGGCGTACCGCGACATCCTGGATGCCGGCGTGACCATCGACATCAAGGAAGTGGCCGGCTTCTGATGGCCTTCCGTCTCCGGCAACTTCGCACCTTCGCCGGGAAGATCAACCGTCTGCCGGTGAACGACATGGAGGCGCACCTGGAACTCCTCCACAACGCCCTCCGCTACCTCGCTCGGGACAGCGGAATTGCCAACCAGGATGCGGCCGAGCAGATCATTCATGCATCCAAAACCAAGCACCTCGAATACCTGAGAGCGCGATGACCCCGACCCAAGTTCACACCCTGATCGTTCCCCTCCTCAAGGAGTACGCCGTCGAAGGGACGGTGCTCACGAACGAGGTCATCCTGCGGAAGGACGGCCTTCCTCCGGAGCGGGTGCTCTGCCCCCGCGGCTTCCGGAACTACCCGGCGGACAAGCTCCTCCGGCGCATCAAGCTCCGCATCGACTGGTTGCTTTCGGACCTGGAGCACAAGTCGATCACCATCACCCAGGATCCCCGGAGAACAGCATGACCAAGAACGCAAAGGCCGAAGTCCCCGCCGCTGCCGAGCCCACGCCGGCTCCCGAAGCGGTCGCCAGCAACCCGGAGCCCGCCCAGGGCCTCCGCACCCAGATCGAGGTCCCGGAGCATCTCCGCGGCCTCTCCGGCGGCAACGAACAGGTCACGGACCAGGACAAGACGATCCCCGTGATGAAGATCCTCCAGTCCAACTCCCCCGAGGTGAACCCGGCCGAGGCCGCCAAGTTCATCAAGGGCGCCGGCCAGGGCATGATCCTGCTGACCGGCGGCCTCCCGGTGCTCCTGGAAGGGGCCCAGACGATCGTGGACGTGTTCTTCACGCGCCTCTACACCGTCTTCAAGAACCGGGACAGCGGCGGCGGCTGGCAGGCCTCCTTCGGCGACCTCCAGGCCGCGGAGAGCTACACCAGCACCCGCGACGACCGCAAGGCCCTGGAGATCCAGGAGTCCGGCCTGCACTTCGTCCTCCTCCTGGTCGAGGGCCGAGCGCCGATGCCCGCCGTCATCTACTTCAAGGGCACCGGCATGAAGTACAGCCGGCAGATCAACGACATCCTGGCGCCCTTCGCGGCCCGCTTCTCGAAGCTGGTCGTGCTGACCCCCATCAGCGAGAAGAACGCCAAGGGGTCCTACTGGAACATGAAGCCCACGGACGGCGGCTGGCTCCCCGCCAACCTCGTCCCGTTCGCCAAGAAGTTCTACGAGGACATCGCCGCCGGTCGCGTCAAGGCCGCCGCGGAGAAGGAGGACGCCGTGGAAGCTGCGGCCGGAGTGAACGATGACGATGTCGCGTTCTGACAAGACCTGGGCCTCGCACCACCCGCGGATGACGCGGGTGGAGGCTCTGGCCATCACCGCGGCCATCATCGCCGCGCCCACGCTCTCCCGCCCCGATCCTTCCCAGGAGGCCCCTGATGCTGAGTCCACGATCAACAACGCGATCGACCTCGCCTCACGGCTTCTCGACAAGGCTGCGGCCCTCTGAACTGGCCAAGATCCTCGCGCACCCGGAAACCCTGGTGCGCGAGGAGGTGCCACTGAACGGTGACATCCGCCTCGTCCTCTACCCCATGGGCATGAAACCCCCTCTCGTCTTCACAAGGAGCACCATCCGATGACCAAGAAGACCATCACCAAGCTCAAGAAGAACATCGCCGATGCTGGCGGCATCACCAAGGCCGCCGAGAAGTCGGGCATCTCCCGCCAGCAGCTCTACAACTACATGGAGCGTGGCGCCAAGCCCCGCGCCGACCGGATCGTCGCCGGCCTGAAGAAGCTCGGGCTGACGAGGGAGGAGGTGATCGCTTGATCCCGATGCCTCAATTCATGCTCGGGCCCACCGGCCGCCCCTTCCAGCCGGTCAACTCCGAGGCCCGCCGCAAGGCGACCATGCTGGTGCTCGAATCGACGGGCCATCCCATGAGGATCAGGGAGCTGTGCGAGGTCACAGGCCTCCGTCCCGGCGCCCAGCGCCGCGCCCTCCGCCAGCTCCACCGGCAGGGGCGGGTCTCCACCTTCGCCTTCGCCACCTCCCACTGGAAGGACCGGCAGTTCGAGGCGATCGGATGAGCAACAGCGCCGATGAACTTCAACGCGACTGGATTGGCGTTCGCCGTATCCTTCGGGCGGCAGATGACAACACCTACTCCATGGCATGTTTTCGAGGACACCCGCCCATCGCATACATCGCAGACGGTGGATCGGAGAACAGTTGCCCCCTTTGCCGGCAACTCGATTCGGGAGACTCTGCCATGCTCCGGGCGGCTCAGGGCCAGAACTCCCGCCTCGTCGAGGCCTTGATTGGTCTCGTAGGAAAGCCGAAATGACGGACTCCGTCGTGATCTACGGCCCGCCCGGCACCGGGAAAACCTCCCGACTGATGGGC